>JAPOYX010000011.1:404-60653 GCA_026706345.1 Gemmatimonadota bacterium
CGCACCGATTGAAGTGGTTATGAACCATATCTTGGCGTTTGAAATGTCGGTTTTTGTCGCGTGGTGTTTGAGTTCGGATTCCAACGATGCGATTCTCTCCCCAATGACAATGAGTTGGTCCATCAGCCACTGATCGTAACCGCCTTGAGGTTTCTGGTTTGAGTGGTCTGCCTTGGCAACTCTGTCAGTGTATTCAGTCATTTCATCCCTGATCCATTTCCCCAGATTCACCCGGTCCAAAGCCTGAGTAACGGAGAACAGGGCATATGACCTCACGCCCGGTTCTCGTCATTGAATCCTATGTCGTATTAGTCGCGGCCGAGAACGATTTCTCGCACCGGTCGCGCATTTTGTTTTAAACGCAACGATGGACCGCGCGCCGCAGGATGATGCGAGCGATAGCTGCGTACTATGAGTGGTTTTCGGGTGGTGTGGACTTAGTCGGGTCGCAATGCAGATACATGGACCCTGAGGACCGGAATATCCGGTACATCGCGAGGACGTTCAGGTCTGCCGGAAGAGCGGATGAGTAACTACGGAGTGCTTCAGGCTCTTTTCCCCGGGGACAGGCCCAGGCCTTCCCATACTCTTCCCAGGCCTTCCCATACCCGGTCGAACCTCAGCGACGCTTCCGTTTCGCCCCGGCAACTGTACCAGCACCGGTTGCAGTCGATCTTGCGGGAAACCGGTTTGTAGTCGGCGTATCCGGACTGTACGGGCAGTTCCGCGCAGGGCTTTACGTCGCCGTCGGGGGTCAGCTGCACCAGCCACTTGCCCGCCGCCGTGCAGGTCCGTGGGAGGGAATTCTGGAAATAGGCGGGGATGCGGCGCAGGTACCAGTCGGAATTGACGATGTTGCCCAGACGGGACTTCTGGTAGATCAGATCCTCGATCACGGATTCCAGCCGTTCGGCGTGACCGGTATCCACCAGGTGGGTTTCGTTCCCGTTCTTGAAGTCGCTGTAGCAGCTGTAGGAGACCTTAGCGCCCATGGTTCGCGCCAGATGCGCTATGGGGACGACGTGGTCCAGGTTGTCGCGCATGATTACGGTGTTGAAGATCACGTTGATTCCCCGGGCCGTCAACTGGGGCACGAGCGTGGAGATATGCTCGTACAGGCCCGCGATCCCCCGTTCCTCGTCATGTTCGCGGCCGATGTAGTTCAACGAAATCGAGATGTGGTCCATGCCGGCTTCCCACAGCGCCATGGCTTTTTCCACGGTCAGGAGAGATCCGTGGGTGACCATGCCGATATAGATGAAACCCAGGGACTCCTTGATGCGCCTGACCGCCTCGGGCAACTGCTTGTTGATCGTCGGTTCCCCGCCAGTCAGCGTGACCGTCAAGGGGTTCAACTTCCTGAGCGCGTCCACGTAATCGTAGTCGCCCAGCTTGCCCGAACGCTTCGTTTTCCAGTAGTCACAGAAATCGCAGGTGGCGTTGCAGAGGTACGTCACCTCCATGTTCACCGCCATCGGTCCGCCCTTCAGCCGCACCCAGAGGTACTTGAGCACGGAACGAAGCTTCCTGACGGGGGACATGGGACGCAACAAGGCCCGGTCGTACCCGAGATAGCCGGCATCCGGCTGCAATACGGGCGGCGCGGGAGGCGGCGGATAGCTTTCCACCGTCGGAGCGACCTGGATCTGTTCGGACATGGACTGCTACTCCTTCATCGCCGCATTCAGGCGGCGGCGACGAAACAGGTGCTATGCCGTACCTCAGGCGGCGGCGACGAAATCGGTACCGTCTATCTCGCCTTCGACCGAATGCCCCGTGAGACTCAACATGGAGGGAAACAGGTCCACGGTGCGTACGTAGTCTGCCGAAATCTGCGCATTCATGAACAACGGGACGTGCATGTGTTCGCGATGGAGCGAACCATGGGACGCCCTGTGTTCGGGATGCTCGTGCCGGATCCTCAGATCGTATCCCTTTCGGGCGCTGACGATCACGTCACCCGACCGGGCCGACCCAATGACCTTCAGGAGTTGGTATGGCGCGTCCGGATAGTCCGTGTCGAACGTGGCGGAAAGCGCCTCTTCCTGGGACATCTCTACCGGCATGTCGTCGTAGCCGAAGGGATCCTCACCCTCGCGCACCCGGTAGGACAGGCCGTTCCGCGTCTCCCGGATCTCGGCCATTCCCCGGCGTCCCCATACGACAACCCCCTGGTCGTGGGTTCTGACCGCCAGTCGTGGGTTCTGACCGCCACCAGGTCGATCGCTTCCTGTGAGAGCAGGGCTTCGACCAGGTCCGTATCCCCCATGGAACGGATCTCGTCACAGGAAGGCCGCTCCGCCCACGTATCGCCCTTCTTGAGGTAGATATGGGCCATTCCATTGCCGGACACCATCGAGGCCGCGTTGCATCCTTTACGCAGGATCTTCGGATAATACAGCGTGTTGAACCCCAGTTCGTCCAGAAACGACCAGAGTTCGAAGTGCGTGTGGGTGGTGGTCAGGCCATGGTCGCTGGAGACCACGAACAGCGTGTCGTCCAGCCTGCCTTTACGGCTGAGCCGTTCCGCCAGTCTGCCGAGCCCCCGGTCGAACGCGCGGTACGCATCCAGGGTCTCGTCCGAAAAAGGATCGGTGTAATGCGAATACTCGTCCACCGCGGGGAACACGACCGACAGGAAATCCGCCTCCCGGTCGATCGCACGGTCCACGTAACGCCACGCCGCGTCGTCCACGGCCTGCCAGCGGCCGGAGTAATGGGCATAGAGCCAGTACCAGTTCTTGACCAGCAGCGTCTGGTTCGCGAAAACATCCAGGCCTCGGTTCAGAAAACTGAAGACTCCGGCGGGCTGTTCGAAGTATTCGAATATGGTGCGGATATCCTCCCTGAGGTCCCTGTCCATATACAACCCGCCCGGGCCCACGTAACTGCGCGACTGGTTGAAATGGGTGAACCCATGGGACCTGGACCGGTCAAACCAGCGAATGCCGGGAAGATTGGATGAACCGGGCGTACAACCCGTAAGAAAGGGGACATGGGCCGGGCCGGTCGTGGACGGGAAGGAAGTCACCGTCTTCCGGTAGTCTCCCCGGTCGAGCACGAATCGCCGCAGGTTCGGAAACTCGCCCGCCTCGATGAAATCTTCCATCACATCCGCGCGGGCGCCGTCGACCAGGAAGAAGACACACCGCTTGAACGGCGTTCTCGCCATGCTGTCTCCTAAAAACTTAGGACATGGTCTTATGAAAAACGATCGAATCCTGCTAT
The DNA here is from genome assembly GCA_026706345.1 of Gemmatimonadota bacterium. Classification (NCBI taxonomy): domain Bacteria; kingdom Pseudomonadati; phylum Gemmatimonadota; species Gemmatimonadota bacterium. The sequence continues at coordinate 3,633 of JAPOYX010000011.1, forward strand.
ACAGGCTGCAGAATATACATGGTTTCTCATTCAGTTTCAAGGGTTTTCGCACGGAGGGTGCTGAGGAGTTCCTCGTAAGAGGACTGCCTGATCTTCTTGTAAAAGGCGTCCCGGTTGGCCAGCGCCACGCTCGCCCCGTCTATCACCATGTCATAGATGAGCCACTCTCCCTGCTTAAGCTCCATCTTGTAGTCGACGAGCGTTTTGGTGCCCTTGTACCATACCGTGGTTCTCACCAGCGACCGGCTGCCCCGCGTTTCCTCTCCGTCATACGTCGTATTGTCCGATCGCTTGCGCAGCTTCTCGAGCGCCCTGTTCTCCGTCCATAGACGCAGGACCGAAACGAATTCTTCCCGCTCGGCCGCGGTCCGCTCCCGCCAGTACCTGCCGAGGGAAATCCGGCTGTGCCGTTCGAAATCGAAACCCGAGACGACGGACTGGCGCACCAGGCTGTCCCGGACGGCTTCGGTCGTCGACCCGTCCACGGCGCGTAACGCGGCATCCCGTCGCTTCAGTGTCTCGACAGGCGAGGATACCTGCGCGTAACTCCCGAAAGCCGGCAAAGACACCGCCGCCCAGGCGGCCAGGCAGGCTATCCGGCGAATCTCACGGCGTAGCAAGTGCATGTCTTCCCTCCATCCATCCGCCCGGGTCAGGACCCGCGGCGATGAACCACGAAGTCGTCGTAATCCCCCTGCGAATCCGTCCCCGTCGCGTTGCCATCCGTCAGAATACCGATCCCCACGGCTTTACGGGGCGGTTTCTTCCCGAAGATCCGGACATAATCCGCATGCACGTCGACCGACTCCTCTACCCAGCGGCCGAGCTTCTCCTCCCCGCTTTCGAGCACGATCACGTGGGGACGGCCGATGCCGTCGCGCCGGTGGTACGTGCCCACCGGCAGTGTGGTGCTCCAGACGTACTTCAGGGTCTTGGGCACGCCGACGAAATTCTGGTCCAGGACCACGTATACGGCAACCGCGCTGTCGTTCCTGGAACCGATACGTTCATCCCCGCCTTCGGGCAGGACCTGCGCCCTCCAGCGCCAGGAAAGCACCGGATATTCGTTTGCGTCCCACTCTCTCAGTTGCTTGCGAATGATGATGGAGGAACCGTCGTCGGCTGCGTGGAGATACCGGTTGCCGTTTTCTTCCTGGACCGTGTACGTGTTGCGGGCCAGTCCATCGTCTCCCCGCCAGGCCTTCCAGGTCAGGGGGAAGCCGCCCGTGTCCGAACCACCGAAGTCTTCGATGATGATAGACTGTTGAAGATCATCACGGCGCTGGGGATGGTCCGCAGGGGCCGCCCGGGCGACGGCCGGAGTGAACGGATCAGTCCCGGTCCGGGGCCACGTAGAGACGGGTGCCGGCCTCATGTCCTCCGGAATGGGACGCAGGACGGAAGACGGATCGATGACCGCGGCGCAGCATAGAAGAACGCCTCCGGCCAGCCAACTAAGCGTCCTGCCCGCCCCCTTGCGTCGTTTTTTCATGATCCTGCTCCGTTTCTTCCGCTAGCGCTGCGTATTTGAAACTCCGTTACCCGTTACGTGGTCGAGTTCAGCCAGCGAGACCCGGTATTCAAACAGGGACTGCCGGTACGCATGCTGCATTTTAGCGTGCGCGGTATAGGCGTCCAGCAATTCCGAACTGTCCCCGGTCACGTCGAAACCCAGTGTCGCGGCCGTCAGCCAGGCCCTGGCGGAGCGGAGCGCCCGGTCGCTGTTGACTACGTTTGCCCGGGCCTCGATCACGTCCCTGTAGGTCTGTTCCACCTGCAGTTCAATCGCGTTCAAGGCCTGCGATTCCCTGCTCGCCAGAGACTCCAACTCCGCCTTCCGGGCCAGGTACTTGGCGCGGGTCAGGCCGAAATTGAAGTTCTGCCGCAACGTGATCACCGCGCCGCCGCGAATGAAATTGAACTCGTCCCTGAGAAACGGATTGTCGAGTTCCGGCCTGTGGGGCGCGATACCCCACTGGAGCGACCCCGCCAGGGCGATCTGGGGGTAGAAGTCGCTCTTGGCCACCTTCAGCAGCGCCCGGCGCGCCAGCACCCCCGCCCTGAGCTGCCGGATGTCGTGCCGCCGGCTCTTCGCCTGTTCGATGTAAACGTGCAGTCCCTCGAGCTTTGCCGGATCGGTCCCGGCGGCCACGTAGACGATATCGAAATCGCTGGAGCGATCGATTCCGAGGAGGGCCATCAGCGCCGCCTTCCCCATTTCGATCGACTTCTCGGCACGCGCACGGCTCTGTTGCACTTCGAATTCGAAGACGTCGATTTTCAGGAGGTCGTTCTGGCCTACATCTTCTGAATCCTCCTCGATCATCTCGTTTACGCGCTGTCTGGCTTCCCGCACTTTCTCTTCGCTTTCCAGGATGATCTCTCTGAGCTCCCTGGCCAGCACCAGACCGTAGAACAGCTTCTTAACCTGTAGCACCACGTCGCTTTTCTTCGATTCCAAGGCCGCCTCGCCCGCTTCGAGACCGAAACCGGCCGCCTTCTTCGCATTGCCGAGTTTTCCGAAGGTATACAGCGGCTGGACCAGTTCGATGTGTGTACGGGAGAAAACGCCCAGATCGGAGAGATCGCTCCGGATAGTCTCGATCTGTTCCGTATCGCCTTTTATTCCAGGCGCCGGTCCGAATATGTTGGTCCACTGCAACTGAGGCATTATACCGGCGAATCTCGCCTCGCTCAGCCTGGCTTCCAGGCCCTCTACGGCAAGGACAGCCTGTTCGATATCCGGACTGACCATCAACGCGCGGTCCACGCACTGTTCCAGCGTCATCCGGACCGCCTGGACGGTCCGGGGCGGTCCCTGCGCGATGACAGGCCCTGTAATCAGCAATGTCGCCAGCAGGTGGGTCAGCAGACGAAACACGATGCCTCCGCTTGGCATAGTCGTCGAATTTCTTCCTGACTTAAGTATATTAGACGCCGCTGTTCTCCAGTTGATCCAATAATTAATGCCGCCGTTCTCCAGTTGATCCAGGTAATTCCCGCTGACTAAGCCCGCGGAGATCGAGATCGGCAGCCGACAGCCTAAACAGACCGGTTCTCCTCGTCAGCTGCCGCGGGCTTCGACATCAGCCAGATCGCCCGCGTCCAGTGAAATGCCGCCGTGATCACCGTCCAGATGGCCACGAAGGTAAACGCCTCCTCCAGCATGCCGGCCGCCGTACCTCCCAGCAGCAGGAGGACGTTGGTGTTTCGCCGGGCGCCGATGCGACGAAAGAAGCGGTCCACGGGTTCGCAGTCGAACAGCTCGATACCCTGCCTGGACTTGAACATCCCCGTCGCGGTCTTGTCAAGCAGATAAAACAGGGTGATCACGGTACTCAGCACGAAAGGGCCGACCAGGGCTCCGCCGCCGCTGAGCATCCACCCCAGAGCCCAGTACCAGGTCAGTTCCCAGACCACGTCCAGGATGTGTTCGTAGCGGTCCCCGAACCGGGTGCATCGCACCGTCACGCGGGCCAGCTTGCCGTCGACTCCGTCCAGTACGCCGACGATGAAGGCGATGACCAGTCCGGCGATCAGGTAACCCGACGCCAGTTGCCCCGCGGCCAGCAGACCGGTAGTCAGAAAGGCGAGCACGATGGTGAGAGTGGTTACCTGGTTGGGCGTGACGGGACCGGCCGAAACCCATTTCGTAAGCACGTTCTCCAGGGGCGGGTGGATGAATTCCGCGGGGAAGTCCAGCGTACCCTTCTGCGCGGCGTCGATCAACAGCATTTCCGCCTGTTGGACCTTCCGGTCCGAATCGAGGACCAGCCAAAAGGGGGGCAGGCTGCGGCGGAGATCCACGATATAGGGATCCATATCGCGGAGATCGTAGACAGAACAGGCCGACTCCGGCGCCGTGTCCAGCGCCGACCACAGCGATTCGGAGCCGGTCCATGATGCCGCGAGCTCCGTAAGCAGATCCGCGTCGGCCACCAGGAGCCTGCAGGATGCCCGGACCGCCTGATCGACGGCCCTTCTGTTCGAACCGCCGTCGATCAAGTCCCGCAATACGCGGGGATCGTACAGGTGATGGGCGTCCAGGACCAGGGCCGTTTCGTCCTTTCCAGGCAGCCAGCGGGCTGGGCTTTCGTCGGTCCGTACGCAGTCGACAGCGCCAAGCTCCCGGAACCAGCGCCCGTCAAACCCGTCGATCCGGACACTCGATCCCCGCCCGGGTGCGGGTCCGACCACCGAAACCCGCCGGGCTCCCAGGGAGGCAAAGACCCTAAGGTGCCGTTCGAGCAAGGGAATGCCGTAAACCGGCCGCGCGGCTCCGGCCGCGGTGGCGTCCGTATCGGCGAATAAGACCACGCTGAATTTCAAAACGATTCAGACTCTCTTTCGAGACTAACCCGCGGCACGCGCTCGTCCTCAGTTTCCCGGCTTATGCCGCCCTCTTCCTCAGAAAAGGCAGCGCGCCGCATTGCCCACGCAGGCGCCGGAGTACGGTCCGGTCATCCTCTTCCAGTCCCAGCAGGCTCAGAACGCCCAGGTAGACGGCCAGGAAGATCGAGGGCAACGCGGCCGTGCGCAGCCACGGAACATCGGGCACGTAGCTTCCCGCCAGTAACGCGCATCCGAAGGCGAGGACCGCGGCGGAGCAGGGCTTCAAAAGGCGCCAGGCCAGAGGATGGATCCGGAACAGGTAATATACTTCGAACAGGCGGATCAGCGTGAGCAGCATGAACGACGCCAGCGTTCCCAGGGCGGCGCCCAGGATGCCCAGACTCGGAATCAGCCACAGGTTCAGAACGAAATTCACGGCTACGACCACGACCGTGTTGACGAGGTTGAGCCAGGGCCGGCCCGACATGATGAGCACGGTATCGCCCGAACCCATGGCGGCGTAGACGACCTGGCTCAGGGCCAGGACGACCATCGCCATGAACCCGGCGCCGAATTCGGGGCCGAACAGTCCAAGCAGTTCATTGCCGATCAACGACACGACGCAGAGGAAACCCACGCCGATGGTCAGCACCCACCGGGTGACCAGCCGCAGGTTGTGCTCCAGCCGCCGCAGGTCGTTCCGGTGGTTCAGTTCGGCGACGATGGGGCTGAAAATCGGGTCGAACCACTGGCGGACCTTCTTGGTCAGCAAGGCGATTTCGACTGCGATCACGTAAATGCCCACCTGCGCCGCCGGCAGAAAGTAGCCGACCATGAGCACGTCGAGCCGGATCATGACCATGTAGACTAGCTCGTAGCCCATTACCGGCAGCGAGAAGCGGGTCAGCGGGGTGACGATACGCAGTTTGCGCAATTGGACGAGGCATGCGCGCCAGGAATAGAACCTGGTGAACACGCGGACGGCGAACAGCAGGCCGCAGGCCAGCGCGGCCAGGTGGGCCGCGGCGATGCCATAGGTGCGCCAGCCCCAGTAGAACAATGCGCAGGCCGCCCCGAACAGCACCAGCGGCTCGACGACGCCCCGGACCATGGCATCGTATTTCATGACCTTGTGGGCCCGGGTAACGCCCAGGATGATGTGGGTCACGGCGATCAGCGGCAGGGCGACTGCAAGCAACCGCAGCATGCCGGTAAGCCGGGGTTTCTCAAGCAGGCCTTCCGCCAGCGCGGGCGCGCCAAGAAAGAGCGCGGCGCCGGTCACGGCACTCAGCAGCAACCCCACGCCCAAAGCCTGCGCGATGGTCCGATGGATGGCACCCGTATTTCCGTCCTCGCGCAGACGCGGGATGAAATTGACCAGCCCCTTGTCCAGCGAGAACTGACCGACCTTTGCCACGAGGTCCACGATGGTCCACCCGAGCATGTACAGGCCGAAGACCTCGGCCCCGAACAACCGCGTAAGGACGATGAACGAAACGGACTTTGTCAGTCGCGCCAGCGTTCCGATGAAATTGACGGCCGCGCCCCGGACGATGGTCAGTGCGTCGGATGCGGGCCGGACCGGAACCGGCTTCTCTCGGGTACGTGTCATGACGGGGAACTCGCCGGTCGGGACGTCATCCTGCTTGCTTCGATCAACAGGGTCCATCCCCGGTGGTTTCGGGTGAACAGGTTAAACGCGGCGGATACCATCCTGCCGATCGAGACCAGCCCCAGTCGGGTCACTGCCGCCGGTATCGCGTGCATGCGCTCCGTGGCATAACTCAGCCGGATCAGCGCCAGGTCCGGACTGGAACGAAGCAGGTATCGGTATCTTTCCAGTTTGAATCCACACGACTCGAGCAAAGACCCGACCTTCGGGTACGTGTAGAACTGCCGGACGGCGTGGAGTTCCCGGTGCTCGTCGCGCCACGCCTTGCCGATTCCCTCGAGGCTCAGGCTGTCCAGCGTCAACAGGATGCGTCCTCCGGGCCGCAGTACGCGCCACATCTCCAGCAGCGTTTGCCGGTCGTCGGGCAGATGCTCGAAGACACACAGGCTGATGACCGTGTCGAACTGGCCCGAGCGGAGGGGGAACGCGCCGGCATCGGCGCAGAAGAAGCCCGTAGAGGGCGTCTTGTGACAGACCGCGGCACGGCGCAACTGGTCCCGGTTCAGATCGAAGCCGAAAATCCGGGCACCCCGCAAGGCGATCCGGTAATCATAGGTCCCCTCTCCGCAGCCGATATCGAGGATGCGCTCGTCCCGGCCCGGCCTCAGCCAGCGCAACGCCGGGACCGTTTCCTGGACCCTGCGGAAATTGAAGTCCTTTCTGATCCGGAGGGAGAAAAAACCCCGAACCCGGTACATCAGCCCGCTCTGTCCGCTCATGTGCTCTGTCCGCTCATGTGCTCACATCCATAACCGGCCGGTCCCGCGCCAGCAGCCGGCCCGTCGAAATGAATATGGCGAGGCCCATGACCAGGCCGCCGGCCGTAACGGTCCAGAACATCCAGTTCAGGAGTCCCAGCGCGGCGAAGCACAGCAACAGCATGGTAAAGAAGTCTCTCTTACTCATCATCCGGAACACGTTGAGCAGCCGGGCGGCCAGGGCGCGGCGCCGGCCGACGGCATGCCGCTCGAAGGCCCGGTTGAACCGTACGAGACTGCCGCTCCCGCCGGTCTGCAGCAGATAGTAGTACATCACGAGGATCGACGCGGCCACGACGGCGACGGACCCTATCCCCAGAGACCGGACCACGGTCTCATCGGAGTCGCCCGCGTAAGCCCAGACCACGGCGGAAAAGAACGCCAGGTAGGTCAGGTTGTCCGTGATCGTGTCGAGCCACGACCCGTATTTCGATTCGCGGAAGGTCAGGACGGCCACCTCCCCGTCGCATCCGTCGAGAATGGACGAAACCTGGAAAAGAAAGGCGCCCAGCAGCACCGTCCAGTAGGTGCCGTCCAGCACGAACCAGGCTCCGAGCAGGCCGGAAAGAAACGTGACCAGGGTGACCATGTTGGGGGTGACCGGCACCTTGACCAGCCATCGGCTGATGCGGGTCGAAACCGGCCTGTTGACATACCGGGCAACCCAGCCGTCGGTGGGCTTCACGAGACGCCTGATCAGGGCCTTTTCACCGTGCGCCAGCATTTCGGGCGTATCGACGTCCTGCCAGAAACCCTCGCCGATGTCGAAGGCGCGCATCCTTCCTTCCCCGGCCAGCGCCCGGATGCCGTCGCTCAACGCGCACCCCCCGGGGCCGTCCACGGCTTCGAGGGCGTCGAACAGGGCCGGCGTACAATGGAACATGCCGGTGTCGACCGCGTTGTACTCCCGAAGTTCCTTGTCGATTCGGACCACCCTGTCTTCACGCACCTCCACCTTGGTGGCGTCGTCCAGGTCGTACACGGTTTCGATTTTCCGGTCGACGGCGAGCAGACACTCCCCTTCGGCGACCGGTTCTTCGAGCAGTCGCTCCAGCGTCCGTTGCTCGAACAGGTGATCCGCCATGAGCAGGACAAAGGGCTCGGCCAGGAGAGACCGGGCGGCCAGGACGGAAACACCGTTGGGCATGTGCCATCGTTCGTTGTGCACCCATTCGATCCGGCAGCCGTCCAGGCCGGAATCATGCGACAGAGTCTCGTGAAAGCGGTCCGCTTCGTACCCCGTTACGATGACGAAGCGCGTTATGCCGGCCCTGCCGGCCGTCAGTATGATACGCTTGATCAAAGGCACGCCGCAGAGCTTCAACAGCGGTTTGGGCACCGGACCGGTTACCGTTTGAAGGCGCGCGCCCGCGCCGCCGGCGATGATGAGCGCCGAAGTCGCGCTGCTCATATGCTGATCCATTTGTCGAGATTCAGATGGTCATGTGGACGGATGAAGGAACCAGAAGATGAGCCAGAAAAGACGAGCTAGAAGATTGCGGAAAAGCCCAAGGTCATCTCCGGGTAAAGAGGACGGGAGATGACATCCAGTTCCTTCCGGTAGGCCGCCTGTACCACCATGGCGACGTGCCGTTCCCAGAAGTAACGCATCCCTACCCCGGCGTCGACCATGGCCATGTGGCGGTTTTGCGGTCTGATCTCCAGGCCGGTGCCGCAGCCGAAGAAGGGTGTGAAGGATCCGCCCGGGACGGTAAGATTGTAGCGATAGAAAGCCCCGATTCGGGTAATCCGGTCGGCCTGCTCTTCTTCCTGGACTTCAAGCACGTCCCTGCGCAGGGACGTGCTGCCGAAACCGGCCAGTTTCCTGGCCCGAAGCAGATTGCCGGTGTATGAAACGCCGGGAGACCGCCCGGCATCGTCAAACGCCTCCGTATCATCCGGCCGGTGGATGGAAAACACGCCGCCGAACTGGTGGGTGGGCGTAAGGAAGTAACCGGCGCTCAGGGAGACGGTGGCCGGATCGAACAAAGCGTTACCCGTCTGGCCCACACCCTGCACCTCGATACGTCCCTGCCTGAGCCTGTTCCCCGCGGACCGGGGTCGATCCGGCACGAGCGCGGCAACGGAAGGTCCGGGGGCGGCGGGGCTTATACCCTGGTGTCCCACGGGCTCGAAAGCCCCGCTTGAGTAACCGGCGTTCGGTCTGATCATCATGGCAGCCGTGGACCTGCGCGGCGCGGGCCGGCCATCGACCATGATCCTGGGAAAATCATTACGGGCGACCGAATCCGTCCTGCGCTCAACCAAGCCGGCCGGAGAATCCAATCCGCCGGATTCCACGGCGCCATGCTCCGGCCGGGACGGGACCGGCTCGATCCGGCGGGGTTCCGGCCCGGCGATGATACCGCCAGTCCGCGCGGCGGCAGGCATATCGACCGAGCCAGCCAGGCGGGCAGGGCCGACCAGGTCGACTGGACCGACTGCCTCGTGCGAGCCGTCCGGACCGATCGGGCTGACCGGGCTGACCAAGCCGCCCAGGCTGACCGGCGCATTCAAATCGGAATGGAACAGGGGCATAACCGCGATCAGCGTACAGAAACCGACGGCCAGCAAGGAGAAGAGGGCACTTTGCTTCTGGCTCACCGCCGAACCGAGCAGGTCCCGGATACGTATGGCTACCACGGAGGCCGACCTCGCCAGTTCGAGGACCGCCTGCCAGTGCGTCCGGACCTTGCCCCCGGCAACCTTCAGCAGGGTGGAAGCGTAGCGCTCCGGATGACTGGATACACGGACGACGGCTGCGTCGCAGGCCCGTTCCGCTTCGATATCGATTCGGCGTGTAGCGTACCAGACCGCCGGATGGAAGAAAAAGAAGATCCTGGCGAACTGTACCAGGACGACCGTCAGGTGGTCCCGCCGGGCGTAGTGCGCCAATTCATGAAGCAGGACCTGTCTGAGTTCCGCGTCGGAAAGTTCCAGGATGCACCATGAGGGGATCACGACGACAGGCCGCCCCACGGCGATCAGCGCGGGTCCTTCAAACTCGTCCGAGACCCGCAAGGCCACCTTACGCTTCAATCCCAATTCGGCCAGGCAACTGTCGAACGACGCGCGTACCCGGAGGACGGTGACCGGAACGGCCCTGCGCTTTCTCCGCGTCAGCATGATGACCGCGGATACGACTCGGATCACTCCGAGACCGGCAATGGCGATCCAGGCCAGTCCCGTACCGGCATAGATATAGGTTTCCAGGAAGTAGCGACCGCCCGGGGCGGGTCCTGCGGCGTGTACCACGGGCGCCCACGGGATCTCGAACGGACCCGGCCAGGGCAGCACGACGGAGAATATCAGTTTAGCCAGTACCAGCAGCCAGAGGAAATGCCTGATCCTGGGCGGACAGCCCGGGTTCAATAAAAGCAACGCCCAGACCAGAACGCCCAGGATCAACGCTTCCAGGCTTGGCAGCCACAACAGGTCCACGACCCCGCGGCCCAACCGGTCGAAGAGCGTGATTGCGTAGCCCGGGTCAGTCATCCGATGCCTCCGAGGCCAACCGGTCCAGCAGATTGCGCAGGCTTTCGGCTTCTTCCGCGGTCAACGCGTCCGATTCGATCAGGTGCAGCACCAGGGACTGCGGCGATCCGGCGAACAATTTGTCCACGACCGCCGTTATGACTTCCTGGCGCACGCCTTCCGGCTTCACGATGGCGGTGTATACGAAGGCCCGACCTTCGCGGCTATGCCGCACTACGCCCTTCTGGGTGAGTATGGACAGGACCGTCTGAACGGTCGTGTACGCCAGGGGACGCTGGTCTCGAAGCGAATCGACGATCTGGCGCACCGTCGCCCGCCTCAGGCGCCAGACGACATTCATGATGTCGATTTCCAGGTCCGTCAGCGAAGACAGCTTCTTTCTGGCCATCCGGTCCCTTGTCCAGTGCACCGCGTCCGCACGCCGAAGCCGTGGCCGGCGCGAACGCATGACTAAGTTTTTAGTAGTTAAATATATGGCCCCATGTATCTTAATTAACGCGCTGGACGTGAATTGTCAATGCAAACGTTGTCCTCCCGGACGCCGGGAAAACCGACCGGTTCCGGACAAAATTCAGGTCTGATACCGGCCATGATGGAAGACCCCGTCTACTTCATTTCCGATGCCCACCTGGGGATCGAAGATTACGCGGCGGAGGAAGGTAGAAGAGCGCGCCTGCTGACCTTCCTGCGAAGCCTCCGGGGCAAGACCCGGCAATTGTACATCGTGGGCGATCTGTTCGATTTCTGGTTCGAGTACCGCACTGTCGTGCCGCGCCAGCACTACACGGTGCTGCACGCGCTGAGTTCGCTGGTCGAGAGCGGGGTCCGGGTAATCTACCTTGCCGGCAATCACGATTTCTGGCTGGGTACGTTCCTGAACGAGCAGGTCGGTGTGGAAACGGCCGACGGACCGCTGACCGTCACTCACCACGGCCGGAAGATCTATATCGCCCACGGCCACGGGCTCATATCCAGGGACCTTGGATACCGCCTGCTTGCGAAGATCATGCACAGCGCTTTCAGCATCCGCCTGTTTCAGCTGATTCATCCGGACTGCGGTTTCAGGATCGGCCGCCTGGTATCGCGGTTGAGCAGGCGCCACGGCACACCCACGGCGTGGGACCCGCGGGAAGCCTACCGGGACCTGGCCTTCTCACTGCTCGACCAGGGCTACGACGCAGTGGTCTTCGGGCACAACCACTACCCGACGCTGCAGCATAAGGGGGACAAGGTGTATATCAACCTCGGGGACTGGCTCCGGCACGATACCTATGGCGTGTTGCGCGACGGGGAGATGACCCTGGAGAAGCACGGGGCCGCGGGGAGGTAGTACGGGACGAGATAACTGGAAAGCGGGGGCGGTACCCGGGTGCAATCGCGATTGACCCTGTCACTCCAGGCTACCTGCAAGCATTCCGAAGAATGAAGCCCCGGCGCGTTCCTGCACCGGGGCCTTGCCGTTACCCCCGACTACGGACCGGGGTTGTTCCGAACGGTGTGAAAGATTAGGACGAGGGCTTGTTGATGATGATCGGTGCCAGAGGCAAGTCCTTTGCACCAGGAATCGAAACCACCAGGTACGCCGTCCCATGACCTACAATCCAGGTGTCGCCGGTCTCGATGGTTATTGTCCCTTCAGCGCCGTCTATCGCAGCCGGAGCAGCGTCTTCGGGAATGGCGATAACCTCCGGGCTCTGGCTTCGGACCGTCGCCGTCAAAGGATCGTTATTGTTGGTTGTCCTGCCATCGGGACCTACCTCCCGCACCCGGATTCGCAACACGATATGCTGATCGGGTTCGACCGCTCGGTTCACCGGAGGATCCGCATCGGGATCTGCAAGCGTCAGGGTCCTGGTACGGTCGGACGGTGTGGAGGGGTAAGGATTCATCACGTGCGTGATGACACCGGTACCCTCGGCGACGGTGACTCTGATCCCGGACTTGGACGCGACGCCCTGACCCCGGGCCGTGATCTCGGCCTCTCCTTCGCGTTTCGCCGTAATCGTGTTGCCGTTCACACTGACTACTCCTGGCTCGGAACTCACCCAGGCAATTAGCGCTTCGGCGCCTTCAATGGCTTCCCCGCCCTCTTCCTTGTTATAGGCGACCGGTGTCATCAACTCGATCTCGCCGCCGACCGGCAGAACATAGGATTCCGCTTGGTCTGGAGCAAACTCGATCCGTCTTATAACTTCGAGCACTTTGACCGTCAACCTGATCTCCACGCCTCTGCCCACGACCCTGATGGTAATCCTGGCGCCAGTGGCCGGCCGCACGGCTTCGATCATACCTCCATCGACCAGGACAGCGTCAGAATCGGACTCCCAGTCGAAACCAACGGTTTTCAGGAACGTACCGTTCTGTGCGACGGCCTTCGCGACGATCATGGTCATTCCGCCCACGGCCATGGTCAGATCCAGCGAATTCACTTCATTTCCGTTCTCATCAATCCTGGGGTCGTAATCAGGCGCGTCAAACACAGCGGCCATCATGTCATCGCCATCCTGGGTAAGCTTGATGTGATGAATGCCGGTCAGCGCTTCGCTCTCAATAATGTAATCCACGATACCCTGACCCGGAGGACCGGGTGGACCCGGTTCACCCCGATCGCCCCTGGGACCCTGCGGGCCCGGTTCACCCCGATCGCCCCTGGGACCCTGCGGGCCCGGTTCACCCCGGTCGCCCTTGGGACCCGGAGGACCGGCGGGTCCCCGCGGACCAGGTGGACCGGCAGGACCCACAGGACCCTGCGGCCCGGTCTCGCCCTGAGGACCCGGAGGACCGGCCGGGCCTGTCTTACCTTCGCATCCCGTCATGGATAACGCGAACGCAATCATCATTACTATGAGGTAGTGCATTGTTGTCTCCCGTTTATCGAATGTCTCTTTTTCTGTAAATGTCGCCGCGTAAAAGGCACGGATCTATACGGCCTCCCTTCCTATCCCGTGCGTTGTGAGGAACGGACACTTGCCCGCTGTCGAGATTGCGTGAATCCCGGTACCAACCGAATCGAATCATTCAGACACACATTTGTTATAGTTTAATTAATCAAAGATTTCTCTTATTTTAATTGTTTCATGCTTGATTTCATCTGGCCGATATCTTGTATTTAACCCGGACTATTACTATTGCCCAGACCCGGGTTCACGAGGAACAGGAGGAAGTCTCCCGGGACGCGAGATAGACGCGGCGCGCCGTGCGGGGTATTGTATTGTGCGTAACAGCGGGAGGTCGCGGGGAAAGATTCAGGCAGGATATTATGCTACATACGTATTTTAATTTACTTAAGTTATCTATGTTTCACTGTTCTTCGCGCCGTGCACGGTGCTTCCCGGTCTGCCCGGCCGTGGGCCACCCTGTAAAGGATGCATTCAGTCCACCGGAAGCAGCTACCCACCACCAGATATGAATAAAGACCATCACTTCAGGGTGCTCGAGAAAAACCAGGAGAAGCTGCTGGCACTCGTCGTCAGGTTGGAACACGAGGTGAGAGACTTGCGTATCCTTGTAAGGGAGATACTGCACGCCATGAAGAAGACGGAAAACCGCCGCTAGGAGAAGACCTGAATGACGTGAGCGTGAGCGTGAGCGTCTGCGTCGGGTTGCGACCCGGTCGCGGGTGCGCCGGGTCTGTAGCGGACGCCCGGAACCTATGACCTGGGCGCTACCCCGATTCCCGGTCTCTCCGGCAGAACCAGGCGGCCCCGGCACACGGCCGCCCCGCTGAAAGGATCGTTGGAAATCAACAGGTTGCCGTCCAGGTCGGCATAATCCGCCAGGGGGGACAGGTGGGCCGCCGCGGTGATGGCGACGGATGTTTCGATCATGCATCCGATCATGACCCGCATCCCGTGGGCCCGCGCCGTATGGATGAGACGCAGCGCCTCGCGGATACCGCCGCACTTCATCAGCTTGACGTTGACGCCGTCCACGAGACCGGCCATGGCCGGAACATCGGTAGAGACCAGCACGCTTTCATCGGCGATGATCGGCATAGGCGCCGCCTCGCGCACCCTGCGCCAGTCTCCCGGCGAACCCGGGGGAAGGGGTTGCTCCACGAGTTCCACGTCGAACTCTTCAAGGCACTTCACCATTTCCACGGCCTGATCCACCGTCCACCCCGCGTTGGCGTCGATCCGGATTCGCGCATCCGTTTCGCTCCGGATCGCCCGCATTATATCGAGGTCCCTTTCCGATCCGAGCTTGACTTTCAATGCGGGGTATCCGGCGGCTTCGCCAACCTTCCGGCGCACCGTTTCCGGTTCGTCGATACCGATGGTGAAGGAAGTAACGGGCGTTTTTCCGGGATCGAGGCCAAGCCATTTGTAGAGGGGTACGTCAAGCCGCTGCGCGGCGAGGTCGTGGAGTGCGATATCCACCGCCGCGCACGCCGCGGGATTGCCCGGAATCCGCGACACGAGGCGGCCCATCGTGGCCTCCAGTTCGAAGGGATCGCCGCCCAGCAGTACCGGCGCCTCCTCGAGCGCACCCAGCACCGACCCGGCGGATTCGCCATAGAAGCGGGAAGGCGCGGCTTCGCCTATGCCGGTCTGCCCGCCGCCGGAGATGCGTACGAGCACGTTTTTCTTGTGGGCGCTGACCTCGCGGGCGATACGAAAGGGATGGATGAGGTCCAGGCGGATCGTCTCGGTGCTGAAACGCATTGCGGCGGGAACCTTCGTCTAGAGACTCGTGAAGAGATTGGTCATGAGATCCAGGCAGATCTGCATCGGAATCAGGATCCAGGTCCGGATGATGCCCAGCCTGAGCATCTGGTCCGAGATGATCAACCCGATCAGCAGGATGGGGCCGTACATCTCCAGCTGGCCGTACCGTTGCGCCTGCGCCGGGGGCAGCAGTCCTTTGAGCACCCGCGATCCGTCCAGCGGAGGGATCGGCAGCATGTTGAAAAATGCCAGCGCCAGGTTGATGATGATGCCGTACCGGATCATCTGGCGCAGCGTATCGGTCAGGGCGCCGTCCGACGGAAAATGGGTGAAGACCCCCACCAGGATGAAGGCGAGGATGATATTGGACACCGGTCCGGCCAGGGCGATCCAGAGCATGTCCTTCCGGGGATTGCGCAGGTAGCGGGGATCCACCGGTACGGGTTTCGCCCAGCCGATGCCGAATCCGCTCATAACCGTAATGATCAGCATGATGGTACCGGCCGGGTCCAGATGCACCAGGGGGTTAAGCGACAGCCGCCCCATGCTGCGCGCCGTGGGATCGCCCAGTTTCCACGCCGCCCAGGCATGGGCGTATTCGTGAAAGGTCAGGGCGAAGAGGATCGCGGGCATGGCGATAAACAGGATGGTAAAATCAAACATGCGTACTCCTTCGCTTCGACCGCGGGTCCGTTCAGGTCGAGATATGGTTCCGGCGCGACCAGATTTCCCGCGCCGCACGGCGTTCCTCCTCCGCGGTCCCGATTTCGCCGTTTATCTTCATCGAAAGGACTTCGTCCAGGATCCGGCCGTATGCCGGACCCTCGGGGATTTCCAGCTCCTTGAGCGTTCCTCCGTCGATGGACAGGCGCATATGCCGGTGGTGGCGGTAGTAGGACTCGCAACGCCGTCGCAGCGCGTCGTCCGGATGGGTCAGGGTAAGGAACAGCATCGTGTCCTCCGAGATCGTCCGGACCGCGCGGCAGAAGTCCGCGGGCGTGTCGATCCGGTCCGATTCGACGGCCTGCTCGACGGAGGACCAGCGGGACATGTCTTCGATGGCCTTCCGGAGCCGCCGGTTGGGCTTCAGCCGGTCCACGACGCCTTCCAGGGTTTCCGCCCGGCGGGGCCTGAACAGCGCGACCAGGTACAGGATCCACCAGCCGTCATACGTGGAAGACGCCAGGTCGACGGACTGGCTGATCTCCCGGACCAGCGATTCCAGCCCATCGTCGGACGCGAGGGCGGGGTGGATGGCCTTGAGCGCGTCGAGTCGTCCCAGCCGGTTGAATACGGGCCAAGGATCGGGTTCGACGCAGATCAGCCTCAACTGCTCCAGCAGCCTGGGACCGGAAAGGCTCTCGATCATACCGTCCGAGACCGCTTCCCGAAAACTGTGCGCCGTCCCGCGCTCCAGCCTGAACCGCAGGCGCTGTTCGAACCGGATCGCCCGGAAAAGCCGGGTCGGGTCATCGACAAAGCTCCGGTCGTGGAGGATGCGGACCAGGCGCTTCCGCAGGTCGTCCCGGCCGTTGAAGGGATCGACCAGTTCGCCGAAGCTTCGCCCGTTCAACGAGACCGCCATGGCATTGATGGTAAAGTCGCGGCGCGCCAGGTCGACGTCCATCGACGCGGGCGCCACCCGGGGCAACGCGCCCGGGCGTTCATAGGTCTCGCCGCGGGCCGTGGCCACGTCCAGGCTGTTCCCTTCGGGCAGATCCACGGTGGCCGTCAGGAACCGGGAATGGGGCGTGCAGCGGCCTCCGACCCCGCGGGCCAGGCGGCCGGCGAATCCCATCCCGTCCCCGTCCACCACCAGGTCTATGTCCGTCCTGGAACGGCCCAGGAGCATATCCCGCACGGTCCCGCCGACCAGATACAGGTCCAGTCCCGATTCATCGGCGAGGCGCCCGGCCTGGCGCAGCCGCTCCCGGACTTCCTCCGGCAACTGGGCGATGGTTTCTTTCATATCCGATCCGGGTCAGGGGTTCAGGCCTCTTTCAGAAACCGGTGAACGATGATCCTGTTGTCGTTCCCTTCGAACTTGATCCTTCGAGGCTGCGTGCTGTGGCGGTATCCCCGGGCGATCATGGATTCGACGAAGGGGACGGCCGCCCGGCGGTCCGGATCGCTCGCGAGGAACATGCCCCCCGGTTCCAGCGCGTCGCTCAGCAACCGCTGGATCGGTTCGTGATTCGGCCTTTCGTACAGGATGTCCGAACCGATTACAATGGCGTACCTGCGGTCGAGATCCGGGTTTCTCCAGTCCAGGAAGCGGAAGGACACGCGTTCTTCCAGGCGATTCATACGGGCATTGTGCCGGGCGAAGGCCAGGGCGTCTTCCTCGTAATCGCACGCGGTGACCGCCAGGCCGGCCGCGGCCGCCGCGATGCCGGCCACGCCGATGCCGCAGCCCAGTTCGAGAATCTCCGATCCGGCAGGAGCGGGGTACTCGAAGAGGTGCCGGCCCAGCCCGATCGCCGAGGGCCAGATTTCAGCCCAATAGGGCAGGCGTTCGTCTTCATCGTAGCATTCCGGGTCGATTTCGTCGATGAGCACATCGGGATCGCGCACCGCCAGAATGTCCAGGTTCACCCACTTGCCAATGGCTATGGACTTGAGACAGACGTCGTAACGGCGGGCCAGCTCGGCGGGTGCGGCGAACGGTGGCATGGCCTTT
Source organism: Gemmatimonadota bacterium (assembly GCA_026706345.1). Lineage (NCBI taxonomy): Bacteria > Pseudomonadati > Gemmatimonadota > Gemmatimonadota bacterium. Next base: position 21,237 of record JAPOYX010000011.1, read on the forward strand.
GAACTTAACGGGGATCGACCCCGCGGTCAATCGAATTCAGGCTTGACACGGCGTGCCGGCCGGACTATTATGTTACGGTATTTTGGCGACGGAACCGCTGCCCGGCTCCGTTTTGACCGATACTGCTTCGTACTGTTTCGACGCATCCGCAAAGCCGGTTGTTTCAAGATGGCATGTTAAGCGAGGAGACTCGTATGACCTACATTATCGCAGAGCCATGCATTGACGTAATGGACAAGGGCTGTGTCGATGTATGCCCGGTGGACTGCATTCACACCAAGGACGGTGAACGCATGCTGTACATCGATCCTGAAGAGTGCATAGACTGCGGCGCCTGCGAGCCCGAATGTCCGGTCGAGGCCATTTTTGCCGAAGAAGACACCCCGGACGAATGGCAGGAATACATCCAGATCAACGCGGACTTCTTCAACGACTGACAGGTCTCCGGGCAGGGCGCTCGCCGCTGCCCGGGCGGTCAGGGCAGTTCGGGCAGTCCCGGGCTATTCGGCCGACGCACCGGCGCAGCCGGGCCCGGCGGAAGGCCGCCTTCCAGCTTTCTACACCATCGATCGATTCCCACCGAAGAGGATCGCGGTACGGCCGGGACCGTGCGGGGCCGAAAACGGATATGCCACATATCGGTTCTGCCGTGCACGGCCCGGGGCGCCGGCCGGCGCCATCTCAGACTACTTTGTCGAATATTATATCCCCAGGCACGTAAAGCAGCACAAAGCCACCCCCGTAAACCCACGGTAACGGTCTCCATTCATGAAGGCACGCACCGTAAAGAACTTCCTGCTGGCCCTGTCCTGTCCAAAGCGCACCGGATTGATCTACACGGTGACCCGCTGGCTGGCGGAGCAGGGCTGCCACGTCATCGAAAGTGATACGTACATCGATCCGTACAGCGAGCGGTTCTTCATGCGCGTGCATTTCGGCGGTCCGGTAACCCTGGGATCCCTGTGGCGGACCTTCGCGCCCCTGGCGGAAGAGCTGGAGATGCAGTGGGACCTGTCGGCCGACGACACCCGGCCCCGTGCCCTGATCATGGTGTCGCGGGAACTGCACTGCCTGCTGGACCTGCTGAATCGCACGCGCATGGACAAGCTTCGGCTGGATACTCCCCTGATCATCTCCAACCACACGGACGCCGAACAACTGGCGAAGGAATCGGCCATCGACTTTCTGCATCTTCCGATTACGCCCGAGAACAAGGAGGAGCAGGAGGAACGCCTGATCGACGAAATCGAGGAAAACAATATCGACTTCGTCGTACTGGCCCGGTACATGCGCATCCTCGGCCCCGAGGTCTGCGCGCGGATGGCGGGACGCATCATCAACATCCACCACTCCTTCCTGCCCGGATTCAAGGGCACCCGCCCCTACCACCAGGCGCACCGGCGCGGCGTGAAGCTGATCGGCGCAACCGCCCATTACGTGACGGCCGACCTCGACGAGGGTCCGATCATCGAGCAGGACGTGGAAGCGGTGACCCACCGCATGTCGCCGGCGGAACTGACGGCCGTGGGACACGACATCGAACGCATCGTGCTCGCGCGGGCCGTGCTCTACCATATCCAGCGCCGGGTCCTGATCAACGGACGCCGTACCGTCGTGTTTCGATGAATATACGGATTGAAAGCGAAGACCGGCCGGGTCTAGCGGCTTTGGAAAAGCGGGGGTGTGAATCCCGGGGTGAGCGGCTAAATTGAGCGCGGGAGTGTTAAGCGCGGGTCGAGCGCCGCCGGGAAGGAGCGGGAGTGTTAGCGCGGGTCGACAGGCTTGGGGCAGAATGGGGAGCTGCCGGCTCAGGCGTACTGGTCCATCAGGGCGTCAATGGTCGCCTGCTCCGTGCCGTAGGCCTTGGCGTACACGTCCTGCAGCTTGTCGGTATAGGTACGGTATTCGTCCTGGAAGAACACGCCGCTGTGGAAAACCCCCTCGCCCACCTCTTCCATGGCCATGTCGATCGCCTTGATCCGGTCGCCGGTGTTCCAGCCGTCCGGCAGCGGCATGAAGGACTCCTTCCAGGGGTCGTAGGTGTTGTAGAAGGTGGGGCAGGGACTCATGGCGTGGACGAAGCCGAACCCGGGATGATCGAGCCCCTGGCCGATGATCTTCGCCATTTCCGTCGCCTGGCTCGAGAAGGTGCGCGCGACGAAACTGCAACCGTACACGATCACCATGGCCAGAATGTTCAACTGGCCTTCCAGCACTCCTTCGTAGGGCGCCATCTTGGGCATGGACACGCTGCGCCGCAGCGCCTGCATCCCCGGGGGCGTGCTGGGTGACGGCTGGCCCTTGGTCAGTCCGTAGACCTGGTTGTCCATCACGATGTAGGTGATGTCCTGGTTGCGGCGCACGGCATGGGGCACGTGGCCGCCGCCGATGGCGAACCCGTCGCCGTCGCCGCCGACGGCGATGACCGTCAGGTCGGGATTTGCCGCCTTGACGCCCTGGGCCGCGGGCAGCGCGCGGCCGTGGACCACGTGCAGGCCGTAGGCGTTGACGAATTCGGGCAACCGGCCGGAACAGCCGATACCCGATACGATGACCACGTCCCTGGGATCCAGGTTGCGTTCGGCGAGGGCGCGCTGCAGCGCGGCAAGCACGCCGAAATCTCCGCATCCGGGGCACCACGTCGGCTTGACTTCGCTGCGGTAATCCTTGAGCGTGCGCTTGACCGGTTGTGTTGCTCCGTCAGCCTGTTCGGTCCGCTCGGGCGCCTTGGTTTTGGCGGTGTCGGCCGTACGGACTTCAGCCATACTGTAGCACTCCTTCGATGTACTCCTCGATTTCACCCGCCTTGAAGGGCAATCCCGTTATGATGTTGAACCGCTGCAGCGAAACGGCGAGACGGCCCTGCAGGTAATTCGCGAACTGGCCGCTGGCGTTCAGTTCCACCACCGAGACCACCGGGATGGACTCGATGAAGGCGCGCGCTTCTTTTTCCGGCAGGGGATGCAGCATCTTGAAAATCAGGGCGGCCACCTTGTACCCCTTCGCCAGGGTCCGGTCCAGGGCTTCCAGAATGGGACCCTCCGACGATCCCCAGCCGATCAGGCCCAACTGGGCGTCCTCCGCGCCGTACCGCTGCACGAATCCGGGTTCGTTCACGGCGGACTCGATTTTCTGATGCCGTTTTTCCGTCATGCGGATATGGGCTTCGGGCGAGTAGTCGATGTGGGCGTGCTCGTCGTGTTCCAGGCCCGTCGCCACGTAGTGCTGGCCATGACGGCCCGGCAGGGGCATGGGAGAAACGTAGTCGTCCGTCATCTCGTACCGGTCGAATTCCTGCGGGGAGACCTCGCCGTTCAGTTCGGGCTGCTTACGTTCGACGATCTCGATCCGGCTCAGATCGGGGCGGGACATGACCTGCGCCCGCTGCGAAAGATGCTGGTCGCTGAGCAGGATGACCGGAGTCTGGTATTTCTCCGCGAGATTGAAGGCCTTGACCGCCGTGTAGAAACAATCCTCGGTGTTGGTGGCCGCGATCACGATGCGGGGCGCCTCTCCGTGCGCGCCGTGAATGGCCAGGTTCAGGTCCGACTGCTCCGTCTTGGTGGGCATGCCGGTACTCGGTCCGCCGCGCTGGACGTCGACGACCACGAGAGGGATCTCTTCCATGGTGGCCAGGCCGAGCGCCTCGACCATGAGGGACAGCCCCGGGCCCGCCGTGGCGGTCATGACCTTCGCACCCGTGAAGGAAGCCCCGATGGAGGCGGTAATGGCCGCGATCTCGTCTTCGGTCTGCATCAGGACGCCGCCCACCCGGGGCATCGCTTTCGCCAGCGTCTCCATCACGTCGCTGGCGGGCGTGATGGGATAGCCCGCGTAATACCGGCATCCAGCGGCCAGCGCGCCCATGCACAGCGCGTCGTTTCCCGTCATGATCAGCTGGGCATGGCCGTTCTTGCGCTCGACGGCAACCCGCAGACCCAGGTCGATGCCGTTTTCGTCCACGTATACATAGGCCTGCTTCAGCGCGTTTATGTTGGACTCGAGAAACTCCTTACGGCGGCCCCACCGGCTTTCGGCCACCATCTGCTTCGCCGAATCGAAGGGAATGCCCAGGCAAACGGTCAGGATCCCGAAGGCCAGCACGTTCTTCGACTTCATCGTCTTGATGACGGTCTTCGTGATCTTCTGGAGCGGCACGCCGATCTGGGTCAGCGCCAGGCTTTCGTCCGCCTCGCATTCGTCCGGATCGTATATAACGACGCCGGTGGGCTTGACCTCGCCCACGTGAATGTCGTAATTCTCCTGGTTCCAGACCATCAGGATGTCGAGCGCGTCGCCGGGCGAACGGACCGGCGTGTCCTGCACCCTGACCTGGGTCATGGAGGCCCCGCCCTTGATCTCGGCCGGGAGGTTCTTGAAGGTATAGATATAGAGACCCGACCGGGCCAGCGCTTCGGCCAGCACGTCGCCGACGGTAAGCACGCCTTCGCCGTTCTCTCCGGCAATGCGTATGGTCAGATCCAGTTGATCCATCAAACGGCCCTTCACATCCGTCCATCCGGCGGATTCGGCAAAATCATTTGATTATACAGGGTTGAACACCCGAAAGTCAATTCTAATCGTTACGGAATCGTAACATCTTTACCTATTCGCACTTATCTGTACGCTGGACCTCCGGCGGGCTCCTCGTGGGTGGTCCGGGGGCGGCTGCCGGCGGGGCGGGCCCTTCGCACCGGACAACGGGACACACGGCAGCTACCAGCCGTGTATCCGGTGGCCCTGTCCCGGAAACCATATGATGTCCACGAGGTTGGACAGGACCAGTCCTGTGCAGAACCCGACCAGCATCCCCATGATCAGCGGCTGGGCGCGCCGGAACAGGCTTATGCCGCCGGAGCGGAGCAACAGGACCTTGACCGCCCAGGCCAGGAAGAGGGTGAACGCCCCGTTGTCTATCGCCACGCCCCGCGCGATCATAAGTCCCACGGGATGCAGCGGCCATCCCGGAAACTTGTAGCGGAGGAAGATCAGCGCCATCATGAGGAATCCCCCCAGGAAGAACCAGGCCGTTTCCATGGCCGACATCCGGGTCGGGTTCTGGATCCATATCTTGACGCTCTCGAAAAAGTGGATGTTCCCCGTGGTGAAGGCCCACTGGTCGAACTGCGACGCGCCGACGGTCTCGTATCCGGAATAGACGGTATAGGCGACACCGACCAGGAACGCCAGGGCAAAGGCCCCGCAGATCACGGCGAACATCAGTTTCTTGTCGGTCCAGACCCGGTCCCCTAACCGGGTGATATGCGAAACGGAGACCATGGTAAAGGTCTTCCAGTTGCGGGCGAAGGCATTGCTCAGGCCGAAGGCCGTAAGGGACGACGGATCGATGCCGGAGGAGCCCACCCCGCGTATGAGGAACTCGTGGGAGTTCATGGGGAGGTCGAGGGCGACCAGGCCGGTTTCCGCCACGATCCGGGCCACGCCGACGTAGAAGATGAACAGCAGCAGCAGGAAAGGCACCATGATGACGAGATCCATGCCGGCCATGTGCAGGAAGGCCGCCATGTAGGCCACGCCCAGCAGCACACCCAGGACGGCCGCCCGATAAGAAAAGAACTCGCCGGAATCGTCCACTTCCGGCGCCCGGCCCAGGGCCTTCCGCACCACGTCCCACAGGTGGCGCCGGGCGATCCAGAACCCCCAGAGCACGAAGACGATCAGGGCGCCGATCTCCTGCAGCCGCACCGCGGCGTCCGGCGAAGCCCCGGTTTCGAGCAGGCCGACCGCGTTCATGCCGCCCGATTCGAGGATGGCGAACAGGTGGAAGACCCAGATGCTGAACAGGATGTCCACCGGGGAAAAGAGCGCGAAGCAGAACAGGTAGATGTTGACCTTGATCTTGATGGCGGGGAAGAGGTGGCCGATGACGAGGTCCGTCGCGTAGGGCTGTCCGATGGGGATCACGCCCACGGGGGTGAAGTAGTCCACCATGTTCCAGCCGATCACGCCCAGCGGCAGGGAAAACCCGATCCAGAAGAGCCGTCCCCGCATGAAGGACGGCAGGAACGAGCGGCCGCCGGGATCCTCGATGACCCGGGAGAGGACCTGGGCCAGCGGGAAGCTGAGCTTTTCGTGGACGATCCACTGTTTGCGCAGGATCACCACCAGGCAGGACCCCGCGAAGAACAGGGCGAGGAAGAACGTGCCCCACCAGAAGAGCGGGACGATCCAGGGGCGCCACGGGAACCGGGCGTAGGCGGGCAGCCCTTCGTAGAACCATCGTACGGTCTGGTCGGCGGGGTCGACCAGCAGCCAGGCCGGAAGGTATTGAAAGAAAACCTCTACCCACTGGTTTTCGGGCGACGCAAAATAGTATGGCGTGGTAATCACGCCGATGAAGTAGCTCATGAAGGCGTGGGACGGCACGGTGGACGCGATCAGGCCGAAGGTCAGAATGACGAGCAGTTCCGAAGTGCTGAACGTCGAGACCGGCCGGTACTTGCGCAGCAGGCCGTTTACGACGATGACGAAGAACAGGAAGGGCGCCATCAGGGACGCGGAGACGTGCTCGAAATCCATGAAGGTCCCCCGTACGACCCAGACGTTGTACGGGATCCAGAGGCTGATGAAAACGGCCAGGACGATCCCGATCAGGATCGAGCGGGGGGTCACGCGGCGGGGGTTTTCTTGTCGCATGTTCGGTTAGTCGGGATTCGGGTCTTCTGCGTGCCGGACAGACCTTGAGGAGACGGTTTTTGATGTCCGGAAATGTATACGAGCCCGATACGCTGAACAGGCTGTACCGGACGGGCGGCGATCCCGTGGACGACGGACGCTGCCGGTTGCGCCGCCCAAGGTTCGATTCCCGCTGGACCGGCCTGCTGCTGCCGGAAGACCGGGACATCCCGGAAAACCGCGGCTTCAACTACCTCATGGTGGAACCGGTCGACCTGCCCGCCGGCGGCGGGGACGAAGTCCTCGTCATCTTCCACGGGCTGAACGAGGGCAGTTATGCCAGGATGCTGCCCTGGGCCTGCAGTTTCGCCCTGCGGCTCGGCATCCCCGTCATCCTCTTCCCCCTGTCCTTCCACGTGGGGAGGCGTTCCGACCTCTGGCGCACGCAGGACCAGACCCGGATCGCCGCGCAACGCGCCGCCATGGACGGCAACGGGCGGACGAGTCCCTTCAACGGCCGCATAAGCGAACGGCTGTGCCGGTCGCCCGAACGCTACCTGCTCGGCGGCCTGCAGTCCTATTTCGACGCCGTGGACCTGGCCGCGCGGATTGAAGCGGGCGACCACGAATCCTGCCGGGCAGGGGCGCGCCCGCGTTTTCTGGGTTACTCGGCCGGCGGCTACCTGGCCCTGGTCCTGTTGCTGGCCGATCCCGGCGGCCGGTTTTCCGACTGCCGCACCGCGCTCTTCGCTTCCGGCGCTCCCCTCGACGGCATCCGGCCCGGAAGCCTGTTCATCATGGACGATGCGGCCGCGAAGCGCCTGTCGGCGTACCTTCGGGGCCGGTCTTTCCCGGACGGCGCGGTCGATGGCCGTCGCGGGGAACCGGCCGATGCGCCCGGCCGCTGGCTCGCGGAGGTGCTGTTCCACGGCGACGGGCTGGCGGAGCGCCTGAAGGCCATGCGGGACCGGCTGCTGGTCGTGGTCAATCCCTCCGACCGGGTCATATCCGCCGAACAGGCGGCCTGGAACCTGCACCCGTCGCCCGTCCTGCGACTGGACCTGGGCGTGCACGAGTTTCCCTTTACCACGGGAGATCCGCTGCCCGCCGTCTACGACCGGAGCGACCCGGAGACCCGGACCCTGATCAGGAACGTCCGGAACGTCCACCACATCGGCCCGGACTACCGGGACGCCTTCGACCGTTTCATCCGCGAGGTATCGGCCTTCCTGTTCCCCGGCGGACCAAATCCGGCTTGACAACGGCCCTTCGCGCTTCTTATCTATTAAGATACTAAGGTAACCTATTGTAAATAGCCGATGTTACACACGCATTGCACACCGGATGACTGAAGAGGACAGCAAGTAGTGTAAATCGGCCCATGGCCCTGTCAAGCGACTTCAGGCCGCCTTTCGGCTGGCCGGGCGAGTATCCCGATGACTGCCACGGTTGAAAACGCCCTTACGAGCTTCGCGATCGTTCCGGTCCAGGTACTGCTGGAACAATACGCCATTTCCCATCCGGAGATCGATTCCGACGAAGCGCTGGAAGCCCAGCTGGACCTCATCGAACGGGCCTACCACTTCAGCACCCTGCACCACGCCGGACAGGTACGCAAGTCGGGCGAGCCCTTCATGGTGCACTGCACGCAGGTCGTACTCACGCTGATCGGCCTGCAGCTGGACGCCGTGACCATCGCGGCGGGCCTGTTGCACGACGTCGTGGAAGACGTGGAAGACGTGTCCATCGAGCAACTGGCCGCGGAATTCGGCGAGGAAGTGGCCGTCCTGGTGAACGGCGTAACGAAGATCACCGGGCTGTCCTTCAGAAGCCAGGAGGAACTCCAGGCCGAATATTTCCGCAAGATGCTCGTATCCATGGCGAAGGACGTACGGGTCATCCTCATCAAACTCGCGGACCGGCTCCACAACATGCGAACCCTGTCCTTCCTGGAAGACGAAAAACAGCAGCGCATTTCCCTCGAAACCCGCGAGATCTACGCCCCCCTCGCCCACCGGTTCGGCATGGCCAAGATCAAATCGGAACTGGAAGACCTGAGCCTGAAATACCTCTCGCCTGAAGTCTACCGCGATCTCGCGAGTAAACTGGACCAGAAACGGGCAGAGCGGGAAAAGCTGATCGACGAGATCCGCCAGCCCATCGTCAAGGCCCTGAAGGACGCGGGCATCGACGCCACGGTGAACGGCCGGGCGAAGCATTTCCACAGCATCTACACGAAGATGCAGCGCCGCAACCGTCCTTTCGAGGAGATCTACGACCTCCTGGCGCTTCGCGTCGTGACCGACACGGTGCCCAACTGCTACCACGCGCTCGGGATCATCCATACCCTCTACACCCCCATCTTCGACCGCTTTAAAGACTACGTATCCCGCCCCAAGATGAACATGTACCAGTCCCTGCACACCACGATCATCGCGTCCAACGGGGAAACGGCCGAGATCCAGATCCGCACGCGGGAAATGGACCGGATCGCCGAAGTGGGGATCGCCGCCCACTGGCTCTACAAGGAAGGGCGGGAAGAGGCCCAGCACGGCCAGGCTCGGCAGGACGGGGACCGGGAAGACTGGCTCAGCCAGGCGCTGGACTGGCAGACCGACATGACCGATCCGAAGGAATTCATGAATTACCTCCGCATGGACCTGTACGACGACGCCATCTTCGTATTCACCCCGCGCGGGGATCTCAAGGAGCTGCCGCAGGGCGCGAGCGTGCTGGACTTCGCCTTCGCCATTCACACCGATATCGGACTCCACTGCAGCGGAGCGAAGGTGAACGGCAACATCGCGCCGCTGGCCGGGAAGCTGAACAACGGCGACACGGTCACCGTTTTCACTTCCCCCCACCAGACGCCGAGTTCGTACTGGCTGGATATCGTCAAGACGACCAAGGCTTCGTCCAAGATCCGGGCATGGTTCAGAAAGGCCACGCTGGAACAGAGCATCAGCCTGGGCGAAGACCTGCTGGACCGGGAATTGAAGCGGCTCAAGGTCAAGCGCAAGGTGGGCGACGAGCTGGAGGCTCTCGCGAAGGAGTACGGGCTGTCAGACGCGAGCCGGCTCTACGCCGCGATCGGGCGCGGTGAGTATTCGGCCGCCCAGGTCGCCCAGAGACTGCTTCCCGAAGAACCCGCCGCCGAAGAAGAACCCCCAAAAGAGTCGGTACTGACCCGGTTCGTGGACCGGATGCGCCGGTCCCGCGGCGGGGTCAAGGTCACGGGCATCGACAACCTGATGATCCGCTTCGCGCAGTGCTGCCAGCCGGTCCCGGGAGATCCCATCATCGGCTTCATCACTCGCGGGCGCGGCGTGACGGTGCATAACAAGGAATGCGCGAACATCGTGGACGACCTGGAACGGCGCCTCGAGGTGCACTGGGACGTGGAGAAGGACCAGTTCTTCGTCGTTGGGCTGCGCATCTACGGCAACGACCGGCCCGGCCTGCTGGGCGAGATATCCAGGACGATCACCGAGGCCGGCATCAACATCACCCACGCCGCGATGGACACGACGGACGGGCTGGCGGACGGCAATTTCGGCATCGAGGTGGAGCATCTCAACCAGCTGGAACGCCTGATCGTCCGTATCAACAAGATCAAGGGCGTGGACCGGGTGGAGCGGGAAACGGGCGTGAGACACGGCGGCGTGTCGGAAGACGTCTTCGATCATCTCGAGCAGGATCCCGGCAATTGATCCCGGTCCGCAACGGGCCGTCCGTTCTGAGCGTTTTCTTCAGAGTTTTTCGTCCGCGATCACTATTTCGATGGATCAACCGCGTGCCTTTCCCGAACAGACCTGACGACTCCGAACATCCCTTGCAGGACCACCCGAACGAATTCCCGTCGGACGAGTACCCGCCGGACGAATTCAACGGGGACGATCCGGTATCTCGGAGGGACTTCCTCCGGGGCGGCCTGGGCGGACTGGCGGGCGCGGCCGCCCTGACGGCGGGGCTGGCGGAACCGGCCGCCCTGGCAGCGGGACCAAGCGGACCGGGCGGACCAGGCGGACCGGGCAGACCAGGCGGACCGCATGCTCCCGAATCGGTCGCGGCACAGCTTTCGGGCCGCAGGCCCGCGGACGTACAGAGCGTCGGGGTCGAGCCGGGCCGGGTACGGCTGGCCTTCAACGAGAATCCCCTGGGCGCCTCTCCCGCAGCCATAGAAGCCGTGCTGAGGCACCAGGACTGGATGAACCGGTACGACTACACGACCACCCTGCAGCAGGCGATCATCCGGCACCACGGCCTGGACATCCCCCGCCCGTCGGGCTTCGATTTCAAGGCCACCGGCGACCGCCACGGGGTGATGCTGGGCGTGGGAACGACCGAACTGCTCCAGATCCTGGCCCTGCAGGCCCTGGTGAAACACGGCGAAGTCGTGGAAGCCCACCCTTCCTACGGCCAGATCACGCGCGTCGGCGACGAACTCCGCGACGCGGGGCACGAGGTACAGGCGCACAAGTCGCCCGTCCTTCCGGACGGGAACCACGATCTCCAAGACATAAGCAAACGGATCGGCGACCGCACCGGCCTGGTCATCATCTGCAACCCCCACAACCCCACCGGGGCCCTGCTGCCCCACCAACAGATCCTGGATTTCATCGACCGGGTGCCCCCGCACGTCCTCGTGGCCATAGACGAGGTCTACGTCCATTTCGTCCGCGACCCGGGATACCGGGACTTCATCTCCGTCGCCAAGGAGCGGGAAAACGTGATCGTGCTCCGGACGTTCTCCAAGGTGTACGGTCTTGGGGGCATCCGTGTCGGTTACGCTGTCGCCCACCGCGACGTGATCTATCAGCTGGCGCCATTCTCCATAGGCCTCCTGGGCCGAAACGTCCTGTCCGTCCACGCGGCCGCCGCGGCCCTGGGCGACGGGGAGCACGTCAGGCGGTCCCGGCAGGCCGTATGGGACGGGAACGACTACCTGACCGCCGAGCTAGAGCGGCTCGGCGCCCGGGTCATACCCAGCCACGCGTGTTTTCTCTGGGCCGACTTCGACCGGGAGACGCAAGGCATCGTACGCCAATTATGGTCCAGGCGGGTCATGATCCGCGCGGGCGCCGGCCAATGGGACTCACCGAACCACATCCGCGTTTCGACGGGTTCGAGGGAAGAAAATGAAGCCTTCGTCTGGGCATTGGAACGGACCCTCGGCTAAGCCAGCCTCATCGACCCCGGCATCTCTGCCTCTGCCCGACCATGGCACGCCCGGGCACGGGGATGAGTATCGCGCCGGGGACCCCAGGATCAGCATCATCATCCCCACGCTCAACGAAGCCACGACGATCACAGCCTGCCTGGACCAGTTCGCATGCGACTTGGATGGATCGAGCATACCCGGCGAATCGGATGGACCGGTCGGACAGGACGGATCGGGCGTACACGGCGGCCGGGGGCACCGTGAAAGTACGGACCGCCCGGATGGAACGGCATCCCTGGAGATCATCGTCGTGGACGGCGGAAGCGACGACGGCACGCCGGAGATCGTCCGGTCGTGGCCGGGGGCAAGGCTCATCGAGTCCAGCATACGGGGCAGAGCGATCCAGATGAACGCGGGCGCCGCGGCCTCGTCAGGAGACGTGCTGCTGTTTCTTCACTCCGATACCAGGCTTCCGGTTCGCTGGCGGGAGCTCGTGACCGAATCGATCTTCGGGCGCGGCAAAACGGGAGGACGGTTCCGTTTCGACATCGCCCATGCAAAGGGGATATACCGATGGATCGCGCGGGGCACCAATTTCCGGTCGCGCTTTCTGGGCATTACCTACGGCGACCAGGCGATCTATACCACGCGGGAGGCGTTCGAAGCCGTGGGAGGATTTCCGGGTATTCCGGTCTTCGAAGACGCCCGGTTCGCCGACCGGCTGAAGAACGCCGGCGGGCTGGACTGGATCGACGAAGCCGTGCTGACATCCGCGCGGCGCTGGGAACGCCGCGGACCGGTGCGCACGCTGCTGCTGACCTGGCTCCTGCGCCTGCTCTATACCCTTTTCGTCCCGCCCAGGTTCCTGGCACGGTTCTACGGGGTGGTCAGGTGACGGTTTCAGTCCCTGCAATCTGGCGATCTCCGCGACGGAACGGTCCGGTCCGAGGCCGCATGTGGAATCCAACACACGGGAGGATCACGTGAACAGAACGTCTTTCTTATTGGTGCTGCTGCTGGTCGGAGGATGCGGAAGCGAGTCCGAGGAACCCATGGTTCATGCGCAGGTCATGGCGGATGCACTGCACGCGGTCATGGAGGCCGACAGAACGGTTTACGCAAGCCAGGTCGCCCATCATCTGGAGACCGAAGAGGCGGTTATCAATACGAGCGAGCACTGGATGGAAGACGGGTCCTTGCCGCTTCCGGCCCAGATGTTCCGCATGGGGGCCGAACTCGTTTCGAAGAACACCGATACGTTCAGTTATTCGTTGCTTTCCAAGTGGCCTGTAAACAAAGACAATGGACCCAGGTCCGAACTGGAGGCAGCCGGTCTGGACAGCGTGGCCAGAGACCAGTCAAGGCCATTTTATGGTCGAGAAACGCTGGACGGTGTCGAATACTTCACTGCCGTCTATGCGGATATAGCGGATTCACCGGCCTGTGTAACGTGCCATAACACGCACCCGGACAGCCCGAGGAACGACTTCGTACTTGGCGAGACGATGGGCGGCGTGGTCATTCGAATCCCCTTGCGATAGTGCGGGTGAAGATGCGTTAGGGATTCGGTCGACCGGTTCAAGGACCGCTTGTTCCGGCAGCCAGGACGAGCGCCGCGAGGATGATCGCAACCAAACAGGTAACCACGACCAGTACGCACATGCGGAGCAGGTCGCCGGCCTGGCCGCCTTCCGGATCGTTTTCGTCGCCTATCCAGATCTCCGTGACCAACTTGCCGTCCTGCCGGACCGGTCCGACCAATCGCCGCTGCACGGCGCCTGCCGCCGCCGCTTCGCTCCAGCCTGAATTCGGACCCGGAACCAGCGCATGCTGCCGCCAACCCACCACCAGGGCCTTGCGGCCCGAATATCCGGGCAGGAGAAACGCTACCCCCGCCATCAGCAAACAGGTGAGCCTGGCGGGTATGAGATTGAACAGATCATCCAGCCGCGCCCCGCACCAACCGAAGCGCGCATACCGGGGCGTCCGGTACCCCACCATGGAATCCATCGTGCTGATCACCTTGTAGAGCACGATGCCCGGCAACCCCAGCAGGGCATACCAGAACAGCGGCGCAATGAACCCGTCCACCGCGTTCTCGCTCAGGCTTTCCATGCCCGCCCGACGGCAGGCCGCGGCGTCCATGGCGGACGTATCCCGGCCGACCAGCATGGACACGGCCCGGCGCGCGCCTTCCAGGTCCCCGGCGCGCTCGATGGCCATGCCGTGGCGGCACAGATCCCTGAGCGCCACCATGCTGTAAATCACGAAGACCTGGAAGACGCCGTTCAGGATTGGATGCTGGTCGTTCAGCACGAGGGCCAGCGCCGCGCTGACGCCGATCCAGAAAGCGGAGAGCGCCAGGAACAGCATGCATCCGCCGGCGTACCCATCCAGTCCGGTCCGGCGGAGCACGCGCTCCATTCCCGTTAGCGTGTGGCCCATCAGGCGCACCGGGTGCCACCGGTAGACCGGATCTCCCAGGATGCCATCCAGTACCACCGCGCAGAGGAGCAGAACGGGATCCGGCGCAAGTACCGTCAGGTCCATTTCAGACGCCATCCCAGGGCGATTGCGTCGTAAACGGTGTCCAGCAACGCGTCTTCATGTACGACAAGCTTTTCGTAACAGGTCGGCCAGGCCTCCGGTTTCGCCGCGACCGAGGACGCCAGGACCGCCGCCTGCTGTCGCAGTAACGGGGCGGCCAGTTCAGTAGAAAGCGTCCCGTGTCTCAGCCGGTCCCATACCGCCGCAAAGGCGTACGCGGCGGCCGAAACGCCCGGGTCGTGGACGACCGACCGGATGTTTTTGTCCAGGAACGCGAACTCGTCGGTTTCCAGGCGGCTTTTCATGGCGGGCAGAAACAGTTCCGCTTTAAACCCGTATCGTCTCAAAGCGTGATAGAGGCTCCGAGTGCTCGATGCTTCCAGTCCGTTCTGCCATCGAAGCGCTTCCATGGTCGCCCTGCGGACGGACCTGCCGATCAATTCGCCCAGTTTCGCGTGGTGGCCCGCCCTGGCCTTGGGCCGTTTCGCGTCGTCCAGGGGCGCGGCGATACAGTACTGGTCCGTGCCCGTCCCGGTCGCCAGGTCCCGGGAGTACCGGCTTGAAACGGCCAGGTCCCGGAGGGCCGCCGACTTGCCCTCCGTCATGGTGACGACCGCGCGCGCCATGGCGCCGGGGGTAAGCGGCCAGTTGACGAGCAGCATCGTGTTGATCGTACCGTCGTGGGGATGTCTCTCGTGGGAATGTCTCTCCATCTGCCCGGATTCCGTTTCATGCCAGTTCGCGGGATCGCCCGCGCATCCGGCGTTTCCCTCGACCCCGGCGGTCACGACGGCGCACACGCGCAGTTCCGCGAAGGTCTCCACGATCCGGGCGGCATAGTTCATGTTCGCGGCCGTGCCCATCATCGCGACGGCTTCCGGTTCCAGTCCAAGCTCTTCACAAACGTGGTGATGGTATCCCGTCTCGCCGATTTCCATCATCCATTCGAAACGCTCCAGGTGGCCCTGGCCCTCGACGCTCTGGTGGTTTACGAGGAAACGGACTCCGTCGGCCATTCCGCCGCTGCGGGCGGAGGTGCTCAGCACCTGGTGGGGCGTCTGAAGATCCACAACGAGGAATCGCCCATCCCTTCTGAGTACGTAGTGCTCGTGTTGGTCGAGCGTTTCTTCCACATTCACCTCCGAATGCGATTCAACCCTACAGCCTGCTGTCCCAAAGCGGTTCCTCGACGCCCCGTTCCTTGTTTTCATACCGCGACATGACGAAGAGCAGGTCGGAAAGCCGGTTCAGGTAGGCCAGTACGTACTCCCCGATCGCCTCGTCACGGGACAGGGCGGCCACGTCCCGTTCCGCACGCCGGCAGACGGTTCGTGCCAGATGCAGGTACGCGGCGCCCGGGCACCCACCGGGAAGGATGAAGTTCTCGAGCCGTCCGACGATGGGATTCAGTTCGTCGATGATCGCCTCGAGTTTCTCGACGTGCCGCGCTTCGATCAGCGGGATCTGGTACTTCACCTTGTCCTCTTCGGTGAAGCACAGGTCCGATCCCAGGTGAAACAGCTCGTTCTGGATGACCGGAAGCGTGCTGGCCAGCCGGGGCGTCAGTCCGTGCGCCAGTGCGATACCGATGACGGAGTTGAGCTCGTCCACGGTGCCGTAGCTCGACACCCTGGGTGATTCCTTGGGTACGCGCTGCCGGCTTCCAAGGGCGGTGGTCCCGTCGTCGCCTTTGCGGGTATAGATCTTTGTAAGCCTGGGCATGCGATCTCCTTGGTTCAGGTGCGGCGTAGTCGCTAAAGAAGGCGTTGCCGGTTCAATCCGGCGCAGCCGATTCAGACCCGGCGCAGCCGATTCAGACCCGGCGTTGCCGGTGCAGCAGGTACAGGAAGAACGGGGCCCCGAGCAACGTGGTCAGGATGCCAATGGGCATTTCGGCCGGAGCCATGGCTGTCCGGGCGACCAGGTCGGCCAGCACCAGCAGCAGAGCGCCAGCCAGCGCGGCCATGGGCGTCAGGATGCGGTAGTCGGGTCCCACGATCAGCCGGACCATGTGCGGCGCCAGCAGGCCGACGAAACCGATGATGCCGCTCACCGATACCGCGGCGGCGGCGAGGCAGGCGGCAGCCGTCAGCAGGATCAGTTTGACCCGTTCGACGTGCACGCCCAGCTGGGACGCCTGCTCATCCCCCAGCAGCAGCACGTTCAGTTCCCGCGCGTATACGAGCACGACGGCCAGACCCACCGCTGCGTAGGGCAGAAGCATCCAGACGTGGTCCCATCGCCTGGCGGACAGGCTGCCCATGAGCCAGAAGAGCAACTGGCGCTGGTTCTCGCCGCCCATCACGAGCATGTAGGACGTGAAGGAAGTCGCCATAGCGCCGATGGCGATGCCGGTCAGAAGCAGGGTGGTCGAAGCCACGCGGCCTCCCCGGCGGGAAAAGGCGTACACCACCATGGTCACGGCCAGTCCGCAGAGGAACGCCGCGATGGATACGGCGTTCAGCCCGAACATCCAGAACTGCAAGTCCAGGGTGACCGCGACCGTGGCGCCCAGCGCGGCGCCGGCCGATATGCCCATGATATAGGGATCGGCCATGGGATTCTGAAAGAAGCCCTGCATCACCCCGCCCGAACTGGCCAGGGCGGCCCCTACAAGCACCGCCAGGAGGGTTCTCGGCAGGCGGATCTCCCAGACGATCGTGTCCGTCGCCGTCTTCGCCGTCTCGAGCGTGCCACCTGGCCACAGGTGATCCGCCAGCACCTGCAGCACGGCGCCGGCCGGGATATACACGGCGCCCACCCCCATGGAGAATACACAGGCGGCGAAGAGGATTACGGCCGTCAAGACCAGTATGAAGGGTCGTTTCATCGTCAAGCCGGTCAGTCTCCCGGTTTCAGGATGATCTGCGGCGAACCCGAATAGGGGCTTTTTATGACGGTCACATCGGTCTCGAAGACCGCCTTGATGTGTCCCTGGGTAAGGATGTGCTCGGGCGGACCGTCGGTGTAGATACGCCCTTCTTTCAGCATCATCAGCCTGTGGCAGTATTCTGACGAGAGATTGAGATCGTGGGACACGCACAGCACGGCGAGCCCGTCACGGGCGCACACGTGGCGGAGCAGATCGAATATCTCGACCTGGTGGTTCAGATCCAGGAAAGAGGTCGGTTCGTCCAGGAGAAGGATCGACGGCTGCTGCGCCAGCGCCCGGGCGATGATGACCCGCTGCCTTTCGCCTCCGGACAGTTCGTGTATGGGACGATCTCTGAACGCGAGGCAGTCGGTCCGCCTCATGGCTTCGAGGGCGATGTCGAGGTCTTCGGGGCCCTCTCTCCTGAAACGCTTCAGGTGGGGCGTCCTGCCCATCATGACGACGTCCAGCGAGGAGAAGGCGAAGGTAACGGGCGTCTGCTGGGGAATGACGGCGACCTCGCGCGCGATCTCGCGGACCGTGTAATCCTGAAGCGGCGTCCCGTAGAGCGCGATGCGTCCCCGGCTCAGCGGCAGGATCCGCGTGAGCGCGCGTATCAACGTGCTTTTCCCCGATCCATTCGGCCCGATCACCCCCAGCATCTCGCCCTGGCGCAGGTCGAACGACAGGCCCTCCAGCACCGGGCGACGATCATAACCACAGGAGAGGTTTTCTACGCGGATGGCGGTTTCCATGCTGCCCCGTCCCCATCTGGCTAAAAAAAAAACCAGCCGCTCCGCAAGGGAAGGGCTGGGTCGGGACGGCAGGCATGCGCATCCGCGCTCGGCCTCTCTGCTCACGGAGAAGCGTTCGCACAGCGTGCAGGCAGGTCTCCTGACTGACGGATCGTCCTACTCCTCAAGTCTTCCCGCCGGTCCATGGACTCAGCCTGACCGGCAGTGACGAGTTTGAGTTTCGTCCCCGAACACAGTGGCGGGACCGTGATGGATTCGCACCATCTTCCCTTTTCAGCGTATGAGCTTACCGCCACCTGCGGCTGTATTCGATTGTCCTGTTAATTTACGATTTGCGTTCATTTATGCAATGCAATTTGTAACCCGTCGTCGAATCTGACAGAATAAAAACACCATGGCAACAGAACAGTTGTAGCGGTTTGACCTATTGACCTCCTACGGCAATGCCGTATATTATCCCTATGTACAGCTTTATTGAGACAAGGCTCTTTACCCGTTTTATTCGGGAATACCTGACCGATCATGAGTACTCGGAATCTGTGAGGGACAACATCGCCACTGATGTCCTGCGCCAGATCCGCAAGGAGGTGGAAGATGAATGAAATAGATCGTGATGTAGCCAAGGGGGTTCTTGAAGGACTTCAGGAAATCAAACGAGGTGAACACGGCCGCGTAATCAATGTGCCTGATGTTATCGGGATTCGAAAGGAAGCGGGGCTTTCACAGGTTAAGTTCGCCCGCTTGTTAGGTGTATCGGTTCGAACGTTGCAAGATTGGGAGCAAGGCCGGCGGCGCCCGTCGGGTGCCGCCCGAACATAGATGGTGATCGCGTCGAAGAATCTCCAGACGGTTCTGGACGTGGCGTGAGGAACTGCGATAGTTGTACAATTGTACAACTGAATGACCAAAAACGCTTCACGACCAGACGTAGACTTCCGGGTCGTCGGGGGAGTAGCCGATGAAGGTGGCCAGGACGATGCGCGGCAGGTCGCCCTCCACGGCGGGGACCTCGTGGATGAGGCGGGTGTTGAAGAAATAGAGATCGCCCTGCTCGAGGTCGACGGTGTAGCTGCTGACGCCGTTGCGCCGGGCGTATTCGGGGAAAGTATCGGTGGCGATGGACTCCTGCACCTCGGGCGTCCACATGCACCGGTGCAGGATGGCCTGGGTGCTGCGACCCTCGTGCAGGGCGTTCTGGAAGCAGAGGACCCCGGCGAACTGGTGGCCGAAACGGGTCACGTCGTAGTCGAACCGCTTTTCCCGGAGCGTGACGTGGTCGATGTGGGGCTTGTAGGTATGCCCCCCGTAGTGGATGCGGAAGATGGCCGGGCCGTACTTGCGGCCGTCCGGCTCCCGGGCGGTCATGACGCGCTTCTCTCCCGCGAGCGTGTCCAGCGCCCCGTACAGTAGCTTCACGGGATCGTCATACCCGTTGAACAGGGTCTCGTACAGGAGGCGCGTTCCGACCGCGTGAGTCAGGAATGCCTCCTTGTCGGAACCCCGGTTCGCCAGGCTCGTGCCGATGTCGATCCGCGTACGGTTGTCTTTTTCCGCGGCCTCCGCGTCGTCAGGATCCCGCATCAGCCCGCGATCGATAAACCGCTCGATCAGGGCCTGGCAATGGGCGGGCGAATAGGCCTGCCGGCATATGATCGCGGGAATCCGGCCCTCCGACAGGGCCAGGAGCGGATCGCTTTCGGCGGCCAGGATGGACTCCACGTCGGGACCGAGGGGCTCCCACCGGTGATTCTCCGTCATTTAAATCTCCTTACAATGCGCACACCTTACGTTCGACCTCGGCCTACCTGCATTCCCTTTACGCGACCGGGCGCAACGCGATTCCTACACCCGCATCCGCAGCATGGGATGTGAAAAAGAAACATCGATGTATTCCCCGTCCCGCATCCGCTTCGTGCCGGGCGTCATGTAGTGGATGGCGAAGGCCCTGCGCGGCCGGTCGGTGACGTTCTCCGGGGTATGGTGCATCGTCTGGCAGTGGTGGAACATGACGCCGCCCGCGGGCAGGTCCACTACCGTCGCCCTCTGCGAATCGGCCTGATCGCCCAGATCAAGGAGGGCGCCGGTCTCGGCCGACCGTTCGTGGGAAACCAGGTGCCGGTGGGACCCCGGTATCAGGTGCATGGCCCCGTTCGACACGTCCACGTCGTCCAGGGTGAGCCAGCAACTCACCAGGTTAGCCGGGGTGCATTGCCAGTAGCCGTTGTCCTGGTGCCAGAAGACAGGACCGCCCTGCCGGGGCGGCTTGTACAGCGCCTGGTCGTGAAACAGTTGGATGTTCGGCCCCAACAGGGACTCCACGATGTCCAGGATGGGCTCGTGGTACAGCAGTTTCCTGAACTCGATGCTCCGCTCGCACATCTGCATGATCTGCAGCATCTGCGACCGGGCTTTACGCTTACGCGCCTTGTCCTCCGTATCGTCGATGGACAGGTTCCGGTACCGGCCGCTTTCGCGGGCATTTTCGAACAACCTGTCATACTCCGCCCTGAGGACCGTGACGTGATCGTCGTCCAGCAGCTTGCCGGCCACCAGGAACCCCTGGTCGTGGAAGCGTCCGACCTGATCCACGGTCAACCCGCGGTGCGTTTCGGACTGTTCCGCAGCCATGTCTGTCTCCCTTCGGAATGAAGCCGGGACACGGCACGCCGCGAGGGAAAATCGATCTTGCCCCGCGGTAAGATCTGCCTGTATTTTTTAAGGACATTCGACAATGTACAGGGCCATGTGCAACAGGCAAGTTTTTTAGCCGGAGATGGTTATGCCCGTCGAACGCGGAGACCAGTTCGAACTGTATCGATGGCTGTACCGGAACATGTTCACGATCCGGACCGTGGAAGAACGGCTGGCGCGGTCCTTCATGGCCGGACTGATACACGGCGCGTGCCATACCTACGTCGGAGAGGAAGCGGTCGCCGCCGGGGTATGCGCCGGCCTGAAGGACGAAGACGCGGTCTTCAGCACGCACCGGGGCCATGGACACGCGCTGGCGAAAGGAGTATCTCCGGCGGCGCTCATCGCCGAGCTGTACGGCCGGGAGACCGGCATCTCTCACGGACGGGGCGGGAGCATGCATCTCTTCGCCCCCGAAATCGGTCTTATGGGCACCAGCGGAGTCGTAGGCCCATGCATCCTGCAGGCCGCCGGTGCCGGATACAGTGCGAAGCTGCTGGACAACGGCGGGGTGGGCGTCGCCTTCTTCGGCGACGGGGCCGTGGGGAACGGCGCCTTTCACGAAGGCCTGAACCTGGCCGCCATTTACGACCTTCCCGTATTGTTCGTCTGTGAAAACAACCTGTACGCGACCGAGGTCGCCTTTTCCTACGCCTCCCGGAACCCGGACGTGGCCTCGCGCGCGGCCAATTACGGCATGCCGGGCGTGGGAGTCGACGGCAACGACGTACTGGCCGTGCACGAGGCGGCCACTGAGGCGATACGACGCGCCCGGGCTGGGGAAGGACCGACGCTGCTAGAAGCGAAGACGTACCGGACACGGCCCCATGCCGAGGGTATGGGCCTTACCGGCGTGTATCGGACGGACGAGGAAATCGCGGCGTGGCGGGAGAAAGACCCCATCGCCAGATTTCGGAGCCGCATCCTGTCGGAGGGAACGATGACGGAGTCCGACGTGGACCGTATCGAGTCCGATGTCCGGGCGGAAGTCGATGAAGCGGAAAGGGAAGCGTCCGCCAGTCCGTGGCCCGACGGCGGAACGGCGGACAGGCACGTGTACCGGGAGACGACATGACCGAGCGTACCTTCACGGAAGCCGCGCGCGAAGCCCTGGCCAGCGCCATGGACGCGGACCCCACCATATTCGTGGTCGGCGAAGGCGCGGGCGAACGCGGGGGCAACTTCGAGACCACGGCCGGTCTCTACGAAAAACACGGTCCCCTGCGGCTCTGCGACACGCCCATCTGCGAGCGGGGGTTCATCGGGATGTGCACGGGTGCGGCCATGACCGGAACCCGGCCCGTCGTGGACTTCATGTTCACGGATTTCATTCTGGACGGCCTAGGCGAGTTGATCAACCAGACCTCCAAGATGCAGTATATGAGCAGCGGCCGGTTGAAGATGCCCATGATCCTTCGGGGCTGCATCGGCATCGGCCACTCCGCGGCGACCCACCATTCCGGAAGCTACTATCCCTTCTTCGTCCATATCCCGGGGTTCCGCGTGGCGCTGCCGTCCAATCCGGCGGACGCGAAGGGCCTGTTCGCCACGTCGCTGCGCAGCGAGGACCCGGTTTTATTCATGGAGCACCGGCATCTGCTGAACATGAAGGGACCCGTACCGGACGGCGAGCACCGGGTGCCTTTCGGACAGGCCGCCGTGGTGCGTGAGGGGACCGACGCCACGGTCGTGGCGCTGACCGTCATGGTCCACCATGCCCGTCAGATCGGGGAAGAACTGTCCGGCAAGGGGATTTCCCTGGAGATCATCGATCCGCGCACCGTGGCGCCCCTGGACGTGGAGACTATCCTGTCGTCCGTGCGGAAGACCGGCAGGCTGCTCATCGTGGACGAGACCTTCATGCCCTGCGGGATCGGCGCCGAGATTTCGGCTCATGTGACCGAACACGGCTTCGACGAACTCGACGCGCCGATCAAGCGCCTGAACGGGGCGCACGTGCCCACGCCCTACAGTCCTTCGCTCGAGCAGGCCGTTGTTCCGGACAGGGCGTCAATCCGGCAGGCCGTCCTCGATCTGCTCGCGGAATAGGTATGCCATGTCCTACGAAATCGTTATGCCCCGTCTGGGCTGGAACATGGAAGAAGGCACGCTGGTCGAATGGCTGAAGCAGGACGGCGAGACCGTCCACCAGGGCGAAACGGTGTGCACCATCGAGGGCGACAAGGCCGCGACGGATATCGAATCCTTCGATAGCGGGATCCTGAAAATCCCGGATGCTTCGCCGCCTCCGGGCAAGACGGTGCCGGTGGGGACGTTGCTGGGGTACATTGTTGCCGAACACGAAATAGAGGCCTTTGATCCGAACAAGGTCCAGTCGGTCAATATGCATGGGGCAACATCCGCGGGGGTATCTTCTCCGGAGCCCGCGATCAGGGTCGAACATGAACGGGCCGCGTCGGCGGCGACGGGCCGCGAAAGCGGCGTACCCGCGATCAGCCCACGGGCCCGGCGAGCGGCAAGAAGCGCGGGGATCGACTGGCGCCGGCTCAAGGGTACCGGGCGATCGGGCCGGATCGTGGAGCGGGACGTACTTGAGGCCGCCCGGTTCCTGCAGCGGATCAGGCAGTTGGATGAAAAACCGGAAATAGGTTTCGGGGAAAGCAAGGAACTGTAAACCCGATCCTCTTGAAGAAAGGGGACGACCATGTCGTCAGACTTACTATCACGAACGGCCGAATCCCCGGCTGATCGATCCGGGGATAAAAACAGGGGAAAGGCCGTGGTCGAACAGTCGATCGCGATCATCGGCATGGCGTGCCGGTTCCCCGGCGCACCGGACCTGGATTCATTCTGGCAGCTGCTTGAAGCGGGTGGGAATGCGGTTACCGAGGGCGTTCCCGGATCGGGCATCGGACGAATCGGCACCCTTTTCCCCGAAGGCGCGGTGATCAGCGACGGCTGCAGGTACGGCGCCTTCGTGGACGACATAGACCAGTTCGACGAGTCCTTCTTCCGTATTTCTCCGGTCGAAGCACAGTTGCTGGACCCGCAGCAGCGGATGACGCTGGAGACAAGCTGGCAGGCCCTGGAGGACGCGGGGATCGAACCGGACAGCCTGAAAGGCAGCCGTACCGGGGTCTACACCGGGATCAGCAACGACGAATATCGCATGCTGGTCCTGGAATCCACCCGGCCCACCGACGCGGCCTCCTGTCTTTACGCCCTGAGCGGCACGAATCTGAACGGTACCTGCGGCAGGGTCGCCTTCGTACTGGGTCTGATGGGTCCCGTAAAGGCGGTGGACGCCGCCTGCGCATCATCGCTGGTGTCGATCCATGACGCCGTGTCGGACCTGCAGCACGGCAAGGCGGACCTTGCCCTTGCGGGCGGCGTGCAGGCGCTCCTGAATCCGCGTATCTACGAATTGCGCGCCGACGCGATGATGCTGTCTCCGGACGGACAGTGCAAGACGTTCGACGCAACGGCGAACGGTTACGTACGAGGCGAAGGGTGCGGCGTGGTGGTCCTGAAGCGGCTGAGCGAGGCGGAGGCCGATGGCGACCGGATCTGGGGCGTAATCCGCGGTTCGGCGATAAACCACGGCGGCGCCAGCACCGGTTTGACCGTCCCCCATACCCCCGCACTCATCCGGGTGATCGAAGACGCGCTGGACCAGGCGGGGGTATCTCCTTCCGATGTGGAATACCTTGAGGCGCACGGAACCGGAACGACCGTCGGCGACCCGATAGAGATCGATGCCGTGTCCGAGGTCTACTGCCGGGGACGCGACGCCGACCGTCCGCTGCTGACGGGTTCCGTTAAGACAAACGTAGGCCACCTGGAGTCGGCCGCGGGGGTCGCCGGACTGATCAAGGCCGCCCTGGTGGTAAGGCACGGAGTGATCCCGAAGCACCTTCACTTCCACGACCCGAACCCCGGTATCGATTGGGAAAACCTTCCCTTGCGGGTTACATCGGAGATGACGGACTGGCCGCGTACCGGTGGACGTAAGCGCATGGCGGGTGTGAACTCCTTCGGCATTTCCGGTACCAACGCCCACATCGTGGTGGAAGAATACCGCCCGCAGGATGAAAACCAGGACAGCGGACGCGAGGTTGCCGGCTCGCCCATCGCTCTGGCCGTTTCGTTGCCTGAAGCGATGGATACCGTATCCGGTCCGCCGGGCGACATGGAACCGCGCAAGGCCCGTCTGCTTCCGCTTTCAGGCAAATCGGAAAACGCGTTGCGCGAACTGGCGGGCCGTTACCTGTCCTGGCTCGACCAACGTGCCGCCGATTCGACCGCCGGCGATGCCGGCCTGGAAGAGCACCTTGCAGACATGGCTTGGACGTCCGGTGTGGGCAGGAGCCATTTCGATCACCGTGCGGGCATTGCCTTCCACGACCTCGGCTCTTTGCGCGAACGGCTCACCGGACTGACTGAAGACGGCCCCATCGAGATCTCCCCGAAACCGGCGAAGGTCGCGTTTGTCTACACCGGACAGGGAAGCCAGTGGGTCGGCATGGGCAAGGCGCTGTACGAACAGGAGCCCGTAGCGCGGGCAGTGCTGGATCGATGTGAGGCGGTATTTCACGAGGTCCGCGGCACCTCCCTCCTGGACGTGATGTTCGGCCGTAACGATGCGGAAGGGCCGCTGAATGACACGGCCTGGGAGCAGCCGGCGCTTTTCGCGTTGGAAAGCGCGCTGACGGCCCTCTGGTCGAGCGTGGGCGTACGGCCCGGCGTGGTCATGGGACACAGTGTCGGCGAACTGGCCGCGGCCCATGCCGCGGGCGTATTCAGCCTGGAGGACGGGATGCGGTTCGCCTCCGCACGCGGCATCCTGCTGTCCGGAACCGAAGAGGGCGCCATGGCCGCGGTCTTCGCTCCGGTGGAACGGGTCGCATCGGAATTGGAAGCATTGAACGGGGAGAACGGCGCGGACGGCGGAATCGGATGCAATGTCTCTGCGGACAACGGTTCGCACCAGGTGGTGAGCGGGACGCTCGCCGGCATCGAAGCCGTCCTGCGTCACTTCGAATCGAAGGAGATCCGTGTAAGGCGGTTGAACACCACCCGGGCATTCCACAGCGCCCTGGTGGAACCGGCCCTGGATGCCCTGGAATCCTCCCTCGATGGGGTAACCATCCATTCCCCTTCGATCACCGTCGTCAGCAATCTCACCGGCCAGGCGGTGGAGCCGGAACACGCATTTGACGGGGCCTATTGGAAACGGCACGCGCGGGAACCCGTGGCTTTCGCACGGAGTGCCGGCACGCTGGCCGGACTCGGCGTGGACCTGGTCGTCGAGATCGGTCCGCATGCGATCCTGACGCCCATGACGGTCTCGGCGTGGCCGGATTCGCCACAGTCCCCCGCACCTTCGATAGTACCCAGTCTAAGCAGGCCCTCCAGTGATACCCCCGAGACGGAAAAAGGCAGTTTCCTGAAAGCGATAGCGTCGGTGTACGAAGCCGGACAGCCGATACGCTTCGAGGGACTCTTCGCCGGGGAATCCAGGCGAAGAGTTTCCTTGCCGGGATATCCTTTCCAACGCCAGCGTCACTGGGTCGAAACGTCCAGGCAGCATAGGAGCTCCGCCGGACACCCCCTGCTGGGCGAACGCCGCGAGTCCGCCCGCGGAGAGATTACGTTCGAGACCGAGATTTTCCCCACTGATCCCGTATGGCTGGACGACCACCGGGTGTTTAATCGCGTCCTGGCACCCGGCGCCCTATATGGATCCATGGCATGCGCCGTGTCGATGCTTGAGGAGAGTGGGCCGATCACCTTGGAAGACATGCAGTTGCACAACGCCATGGTCTTCGAGGATGACGAGACGGGAGAGAACGGCCGAAGCGTACAGGTCGTACTCGATGCTGCCGAAACGGCCTCAGCCAGGAACCTGCAGATATACAGCAAGGGGAATGAGGGCGTTTGGACGGTCCACGTGGAAGGACGCCTGGCACAAGGCGTTCCGGATCCGGAAGCCGGCAGGCGGTTCGACCTGGAATCGCTGAAAGCCGGACTCGCGTCCGTGGACGCCGCGGACTACTACCGGCACAGAGCGAGTACGGGAGTCGATCTCGGTCCCAACTTCCGCACGCTCGGGAACGCATGGTCCCGGCCGGGCGAGGCGGTAGCGGAGGTATCTTTACCGGAATCCCACGCCAGGGACGGACTGGACGTGCACCCACTCGTTTTGGACGGTTGCTTCCAGGTCATGGGCGTGGCGCGAAACGTGACGGGAACCGAGGGCGGCGTCACTTATCTTCCCTTCGGCTGGGACCGGATGTGGCTGGCCGGGCGGCTTCCGGACCGGGTAGTCTGCCACGTGGCGCTCAGCGAATCTTCGCGCGATGCCGAAGCCAACCCGGATGAGACGCCGGAGGTACTGAGCGGGGAAATGCGCATCTTCGACCCGACCGGAATGCTGGTCGGTCGCCTGAGTGGCTACACGGTGAAACGGGCGACCCAGTCGGCCCTGCTGGCGGCGGTCGAAGGGGTCCAGGACCTGCTGTACGAGGTGGTGTGGCGAGAGCGCGCTTTGCCGCAGGGTATCGAAGCGGCGGATTTCTTCCCGAGTCCATCCGCGGTAGCGGATAACGCGCAGCTGTTTACGGGCTACCTGACAGACGCCGAGGTCGATCCGGAGAACCGAAGCGCCCTGCTGGCGGATCTGGAGCGATGGTCGCGGTCCCGTGCGCTCGCGACACTGGGGGAACTGGGCTGGCAGCGTGAAAAAGGGGCCGTGGTGGACCCGGAGGATCTCAGGCAGAAGTTAGACGTACAGCCCGAGCACACCCGCCTCTTTCGCCGGCTCTTCGAGATGCTCGCAAAATCGGGCGTGATGGAGGAGCGGGATGACGGATTCCTCGTGGTCGTGGGTCCGGAGGATCCGCTCCCGGAGCACATGCCCGCCGACCTCGAGGAGTTCGCCGACTGGATGAAGGACACGTATGCCCAGGGACAGATCGAGATCGGACTGTTTCGCCGGTCCGGCCTCGCCCTGGCGGAAGTGCTTCGCGGAAGGGAGGACCCCCTTACCCTCCTGTTCAGCAGCGGAGAACCGACGGCGGGAGACCTGTATCTGAAGGCCCCCGTCGCCCATGCGGCAAACAAGATGCTGTCGGAGGCGGTCCAGACGTTGGTGTCCGCACAGCCGGAAGGCCGACGCCTCAGGGTGATCGAAGTCGGTGCCGGCACGGGGTCCGCGACCGCGTCCGTACTTCCGGAGCTTCCGGAGGGGCGGTTCACCTACACCTATACGGATATCTCCGCGGGCTTCTTCTCCGAGGCGGAGGCACGGTTCGGCGATAGTGGCGGGTCCATCGACTATCGACCGCTGGATATCGAGAAGGATCCGATCGAACAGGGATTCGAACCGCACGGCTACGACCTGCTGATCGCGTCAAATGTATTGCACGCGACACGGTACCTGCAGGAGACGCTCGGTCACTGCAGGGATCTGCTCGCGCCGTCCGGCCATCTGATCGCGCTCGAGAACCTCAGTGGACTGGGTTGGATGGACCTCACCTTCGGTCAGCTCGACGGCTGGTGGCGGTTCGCGGATGACTACCGGCCGCATCATGCCCTGGCAAGCCCCGAGGTCTGGCGGCAGGCCCTTGGCGACGCGGGTTTCGCGGAAGCGGAAGTGCTGGGACCTGGCGGACCGGACGATTCGGAGGCGTCCAGGACGCTGGACAAGGGGGTCATCGTAGCCCAGGGTCCGGCGAAGGTGTCCGAGCCTGCCGGCGCCTGGATTCTCACCGAGGACCGGGGAGGACGCGCAGCGGAACTCGCCTCCGCGCTGGCGGCGCGGAACCAGACGGTATACCTGGTGCGGCATGGCACATCGCAAGGCGCACCCCCTGCCTCGACCGGACCCGGCATCATCCGGACCAACCTGGAAAGTGTTCGCCGCGAATCCTGGCGATCGCTGATAGAAAGCATACCGCGGGAAACCTCATTCAGCGGCGTGGTTCATCTCGCGGGAATGGATGGCAACGGTGTGCAGTCCACTACAGATGAAATGGCGGAGGATGTCAAGCGCGTCGGCGCCAGCGCCTTAGCCATCGTTCAGGGACTGATAGACGCCGATTCGAACCCCTCCAGCGGGGTCTGGTTCGTCACCCGCGGCTCGCAAGTACTGGAACGTGAAATCGGCGGTGAGATCGTTGGCGCCGCCCTGTGGGGATTCGGCAAAGGCGTAGCCCGGGAGGCGCCCCATCTGCAACCCAGGATGCTGGATCTGGATCCCGCTGAGATGGCGCCGGCCCCCGACCTCGTCAACGAACTCATGTACCCCGACGATGAAAACCACATCGTCTACCGGCGGGAACGCCGGATGGTGGCACGGCTGGTTCGACTGGGAGACGGAGCAGACCGCCTGGACTTTCCGGAAGATCCGGACTGGGTGCTGGCTCCCGACACGGCGGGCGTGTTCGACCAACCCTTTGTACAGCCGTTGCCGCCGCGTCCCCTCGAGCCCTGGGAAGTCCGCGTCGCCGTCGAGGCGGCCGGCCTTAACTTCTGGGATGTATTCCGGTCTCTCGGTTTTATCGAGGAGGGGCTGCTGGGCCGCGAGATGTGCGGCTACATCATGGAGGTGGGCTCCGAGGTCTCGTCCGTAACCGTTGGCGACCATGTGGTGGGACTGGGATTCGGCGCTTTCGGGCCCCGGATGATTACCCATGAGGAACTCGTGGCGCCCGCGCCGACTGGTTTTTCAGTCACTGGACTCGCCACCATTCCGAGCGCTTTCGTATCGGCCGCGCTGTCCTTCGAGTATTCGGGACTCGAGGCCGGGGAGAAGGTACTCATCCACGCCGGGGCGGGTGGCGTGGGCCTGGCGGCAGTCCAGCTGGTACAGGCCGCCGGGGCGGAGGTTCATGCCACGGCAAGCGCGCCGAAACAGGCGTACCTGCGGTCGCTGGGCGTTGAGCACATTTACGACAGCCGCACGACGGAATTCGGCCAGGATATCCTCGATGCCACGGACGGCGAAGGGGTGGACGTGGTGCTGAACAGCCTGACTGGAGAGGGTTTCATCGAAGCCAGCCTGTCCTGTCTCAAACCCGACGGCCGTTTCGTGGAAATGGCCCGGCGGGATATCCTGAGCGAGGACGAGATGGCCGCGTTGCGTCCTGACGTGGCCTACGACATCTTGGAACTGGATGTGCTGAAAAAGACGGATCCCGCATGGGTGGGCCGCGTTCTCAGGAAAATCATGGAGCGCCTGGAAGCGGGAGAACTGAAGCCGATCATACACAGCCGGTGGCCGCTGGCCGAGGCAGGAGCCGCCCTGTCGTTCATGCGATCCGCCCGGCACCTTGGAAAGATTGTCGTAACTCCTCCACCCCTGGTCACTGGCCGATTGAAGCAGGATCGCACTTACCTGGTGACGGGGGGCCTGGGAGGCATCGGATGCGCTGTGGCGGGCTGGCTGGCGGACCGGGGCGCGGGCACGATCGTGCTGAACGGACGTCGCAGTCCGGACGCGGAAGCCGAGGAGGCCATCGAGGCGCTCCGGAAACAGGGTGTAACGGTTAACGTGGAATTGGCGGACGTGACGGACCAGGCCGCGGTGGATGCCATGCTTGAGCGCATGGATCGGGAACTGCCTCCCCTGGGAGGGGTGATCCACAGCGTGGGCGTCCTATCGGACGGCGCCCTGGGGAATCAGAGCTGGGAGAAATTCGAGACCGTGCTGTGGCCAAAGATCCTCGGCGCCTGGCATTTGCACCGGGCGACCCTGGACCGGGATCTGGACCTGTTCGTACTGTTCTCGAGCAGAGTCGGCGTCATGGGCAACCCGGGCCAGTCAAACCACGCCTCGGCCAATGCGTTCCTGGATCAGCTTGCCGGCTACCGACGGGCAATGGGGCTTCCGGGCCAGGCCATTGCCTGGGGCGCCTGGTCGGAGATCGGCGAGGCGGCGGAGCAGAAGGAACGGATCGAAAGCCAGCGCGCGGCGCTAGGCGGCCGCTGGTTTACCCCGCAGCAGGGCCTGAGGGCGCTGGACCGGCTGGTCCGGCAGAATGGAACCCATTCCGTGGTCATGGCGATGGACTGGTCCGTGTTCGAAGAAGCGGCGGAAAGCCGGCCGCCCTTGCTCGAGGACCTGCTTACGGCTGCCCAGGAGGCGATTGAAGAGGCTCCGGATTCATCCGATGACGTGCTGACGCGCCTGCAGCGTTCACCGTCGGGGGAGCGCGAAGGCCTGTTGACTTCCTTCCTGCAACAGGAAGTGCAATCGGTGCTTCGGCTGCCATCCGCACCCGCTCCTTCGGTGGGGTTTTTCGACCTGGGCATGGATTCGCTGATGGCGGTCGAACTGCGGAACCGGTTGAACCGCGCCCTTGCGGGCAGCTATACGGCGCCCAACACCCTGGTCTTCGACTATCCGGATATCGCGTCGCTTGCCACCCACTTGATGGATGAGATCGGTGACGCGGAAGTGGACAGCGGTGATCCTGTATCCAGCGGCAGTGGCGGAAGCGAAACCTCGGCTTCGGAGGCACCCGCCGAATCCGGCCGCTTTGCCATCGCCTCCCCGGAATCGCCCCCTGGGAAGGAGAGCGTTTCCTCTGCCGCCCCGGCGGCGCCCACCGGGACCGCGAGCGGTACCGTTTCTCGGACCGAAAACGAAGGCATCGCCATCATAGGCATGGCGTGCCGTTTTCCCGGCGCACCGGACTTGAACGCCTTCTGGAGCATGCTGGAAAAAGGTACGGATGCCGTCGTGGACGTGCGTCCCGACACCGAATCGGCGAATGTATCGCCAGACGGGTCGGACCCGGGCGGCGAAGGTTGGCGCCGGGCGGGATTCATAGAAGGCATCGACCGGTTCGACGCGAGATTCTTCAGGGTATCGCCCCTGGAAGCGCGCAGCATGGATCCCCAGCAGCGGCTCCTGCTGGAGACGAGCTGGCACGCGATCGACGACGCGGGAATCAATCCCGACCGGCTCCGGGGTTCGCGTACGGGCGTGTACACGGGCATATCTTCCAGCGAGTACCGCGATCTGATGCAGAGCCGGGGAGGCGGGGTCAATTACCTGGGTACCGCAAGAAGCCTGGCCGTAAGCCGGATATCCTTCCTGTTGGGCCTGGAGGGTCCCTCGGTACCCGTGGAACTGAACTGCGCCTCGGCGCTGTTCGCCGTACACCAGGCCGTGGCCAGCCTTCGTCTCGGAGAAGTGGACCTTGCCCTTGCCGGCGGCGTGAATACGATACTGTCCCCCGATATCACGTCGGAAATGGCCTACCTGGGCATGCTGTCCAATCAAGGTCGTTGCTACGCCTTCGACGCCAGGGCTGACGGTTTCGTGCGCGGCGAAGGCTGCGGCGTGGTGGTGTTGAAACGATTAAGCGATGCGCAGGCGGACGGCGACCGCATCTGGGGGGTCATCCGGGGTTCAGCAACCAATCAGAACGGCGCGACCGCTGGTCCCACCGTGCCCAACGGTCCCGCGCAGGAACGCGTGATCGAAGACGCGCTGGCGCAGACGGGCTTTGATCCTGCGGAAGTGGACTACCTGGAAGCCCACGGCGCCGGCTCGGCGCTGGGCGACCCGATCGAAGTGCAGGCGGCCGCCGCGGTTTACGGCAAGGGCCGCGCGCCGGACCGGCCGCTCCTGGTCGGGTCGGTGAAGACCAATATCGGCCATCTCGAGTCAGCTGCCGGTCTCGCCGGACTGATCAAAGTGGTTATGGCGATTCGCCACAGGCGCATTCCGAAACAACTGCATTTTGAAAACCCGAACCCGAACGTGGATTGGGATCGACTTCCCGTGCGAGTGGCCTCGGAAGCGGTGGACTGGCCCACCCATCCCGACCGGCCGCATCGCGCGGCGGTCAGCGCCTTCGGCATATCCGGGGCGAACGCCCACGTGGTGGTCGAAGGTTATGGGTCGCGCGACGACGGCGCGCAATCGGCGGAAGCGGAGATCGATGCGGCCGGCGCCCGGCAGACCGTCGCGGTGAAACTGCCCGCGGGCGTCCCGGAATCGCAGGGGGGCAAGACCGGTCCCGGAGCGCGGGCGAACCGCCTCCTGCCGCTCTCGGGCAAGAACCCGGCGGCGCTCAGGGAACTTGCGGAAAGTTACCTGTCCTGGCTGGATCGATATCTCGCGGACGGTTCAAACGCGGAGTCGGAAGAAGAGTTCCTGGCAGACATAACCTGGACCGCGAGCGTGGGAAGAAGCCACTTCAATTGCCGGAACGGCGTGGTGTTTCGCGATGTCGCGACGCTCCGAGAAGCGCTGGAGAAACTCGCGTCGAATGAAGGCCGTTCAGATGCTGTCGAGTCGAACTGGATAAACATGGCCGCGACCGCGCCGAAGGTGGCTTTCGTATATGATGGATGGGACGGCGGATGGCGGGATATCGGCAAGCGCCTGTACGATTCGGAACCCGTTGTGCGAGGCGTCCTGCATCACTGCGAAACGCTGTTCCGCGGCGTAACGGACGCCTCCCTGCTCGATCCCCTGTTCGACGGGGAAGGTACGGAGCATCCGATCGACGATCCGGCCTGGACGGATCCGGCGGCCTATGCGATCCAGTGCGCGATCACCGCGCTGTGGTCCAGCATGGATGTACGGCCCTCGGCAGTCTGTGGCCGAAACGCCGGGGAGATCGCCGCCGCGCAGGCTGCCGGAGCGTTCACACTCGACGAGGGACTCCGCATCGCACTGGCGCGCGGGGAGATCCTCAGGTCTATTGATGAAGCACGCGATGTACCGGCAGCCGCAGTAGCATCGAAGACCAAACTGGATGGGATATCCGTATCGACGCCTTCACTGACGATCATCAGCGGCGACACGGGTAACAGAGTGGGACCGGCGGAGATGGCGGACCTGGACCGCTGGATCCATCAGACGGTCGAGGACAAGGGCGAGGGATCGGGGGCTACCGCGCGAGGCCTGGTCGACCTTGCTGTGGATACGCTGATAGAGATTGGCCCGATTTCGAAGTTCGCGTCGAGTATCACCGAAGCATGGCCGAAAAAGTCGGCGGATGAAACCGAAGCGGTTCCCACCCTGTTCGGCAGCGTCTCTCATGCATCTGATGAAATCGACGGCGAGGAAGGAGACGGTTTCCTGCAAGCCGTGAAGACGGCCTACGAAATCGGATTGCCGGTATCACCTGGAGGGCTGTTCGCGGGCGAATCCCGTCGAAGACGCTCCCTGCCCGGCTATCCGTTCCAGCGCATGAGCTTCTGGATTCGCTAAGCGCCAACGGCAGGCCTACTACGCTAAACACACGAAACCCGTCTGCGGATTCTCGGGTGAATTCACAGACGGGCTGGTATTTCGCACGACTAGTCGTAACGTGCGACAGTCGGAAGGAGTGCTCAGGCGGCGGCGTCCAGGCGGCTGACCAGCTCCTGCACCGTCTTGACGTCGACACAATCCTGAGGGGAGAATTCCATGTTGAATTCCTCGGCGACAAGCTTGGCAAACGCAAGAATGTCCACGGAGGAAACGCCAGCATCCGAAAGACTGATGTTGAGATCATCCGGCAACGCGATGGGTTGCCCGTCGACCTCCAGGTTGTCCTCGATGAGTTTTCTGATACGATCAGCGGTCGTTGCCATAGACGCCTTCCTTTCAGTAAGGGAACGAACAATAACGATTAATTGAAGTACGAACAATAGTATAATAACTGTACTTTACAAAAGCAACTGAACTTTCAAAGAAATCGTGCAGACCATACGCAGGCGGCAGACAGGAGAAACTTCCAAATGAGTTCCGGCGGATCCGTCGTCCGATCAGGCTTGCGGTATCAACCGGATGAACCTCCTCCGACGATGCTCGCGCTCGGCCTCGGACTGCAGTTGGCCCTGCTCAATATCGCCGCGGTGATGATTATCCCTACGATCGTCATGCGGGCGGCGGGACAATCGGAAGACTACGTCGCGTGGGCCGTGTTCGCCTCCGTCGCGGTCTGCGGCGCGACCACGATGCTGCAGGCCCTTCGCTTCGGCAGGATCGGTTCGGGCCGTCTCCTGGTCATGGGTACGTCCGCGGCGTATATATCGATCTGCATCGAGGCATTGGCCGCAAGCGGTCCGGCCCTTCTCGCGGTACTCGTCGTCATATCCTCGCTTGTACCCATTGCGCTTTCCTGGCGGCTTTCGTTATTCCAGCGGATCCTCACTCCGACGGTTTCCGGCACCGTGATCATGCTGATTCCGATTACGTTGATGCCTGTTATGGGCGATATGCTGTCGTCGACGCCGGATGGCCGGATGTCGCTCGGCGCCATCCTCAGCGCCGCGATAACCGTGGTCGTCATTTCGGGACTTACGCTGAAAGGTACCGCCGGGCTGCGACTCTGGGCGCCCATCATTGGCGTGGTGGCAGGCTCTGTGGTGGCAGGCTCGTTCGGCCTGTATGACGTGCATCGCGTTCTCATGGCGGACTGGATCGACCTGCCCGCAATGGAATGGCCTGGTTTCAACCTCGATTTCGGGACCGACTTCTGGGTGCTGTTTCCGGGCTTTCTGCTGGTGGCGGTGATCGTCTCGCTCCGAACGCTCAGCAGTTGCGTCGCCATACAGCGCGTCTCATGGAGACAGTCCAGGGCGGTGGATTTCAGATCGATTCAGGGCGCCATGACGGTTGACGGCGTCGGATCTTTTCTCTCCGGACTCGCGGGGACCGTACCGGGTACGACCTACACGACCAGCGTGCCGCTTATCGAACTCACCGGCGTCGCCGCCAGGAAGGTAGGTCTTTTCACCGGCGGAGCGTTTGTGGTGCTCGTGTTCCTGCCGAAGGTGTTCGCCCTGGTCCTGGCGATTCCGGATCCGGTCTTCGCGGCGTACTTCATCGTGCTGCTGGCGATGCTCTTCATCGTGGGTCTCAAGATCGTCATCCAGGACGGACTCGACAAGAACAAGAGTTTCATCGTAGGCGCGGCGTTTCTGGTGGGATTCAGTTTGCAATACGAACTGATCTACCCGGAGTTTGTCTCGCAGTTCGCGGGCGGTCTGTTTCGGAACGGCATGACCGCGGGGGGCCTGGTGGCTATTCTCCTCAACCTGGCGCTCAGCGCCACGGGATATCGCCGCTACCGGATGGAAACGGAACTGGACATGTCCGCCTTGACTGAAATCCGATCGTTCCTCGGAGACTTCGCCTCCCGGTCCGGCTGGGACGCGGCCATGGCAGACCGGCTCGACGCCGTCGGCGAAGAGGCCCTGCTGACGCTCCTCCGGGAGGAAGAACGCGGAGAGCGTGAGCGGAGAAGTCTGCGGCTGGTAGTATTCAGGGAAGAAGGCGGGGCGGTACTCGAGTTCGTCGTTACACCGAGGGGCGGGAACATCCAGGACAGGCTCGCCATGTTACCCGACGAGTCTGACGAAACGTCCATCGAACAAGAGGTATCTCTTCGGCTCCTGCGGCACCTCGCGTCGTCCGTACGCCACCAGCAGTATCACGACACGGATATCGTCACCGTGCGCGTTAAAGCCGCGGCGGCGGACCCTGACGGTTAAAGCGCTCCAACCGGCTCAAGCCGGATGCGCCAGCCCGTTGCTTTCGAGGAAATCCCGGAGCAACGATACGCATTCCCCCGGCTGTTCCAGTGGAAAGAAATGGGTCGTTTCAGGCAGGAAGTCGTAGTCGACCGTCACCATGTCGCGCAGGTCCAGGGTCGGCAGGTAGGAATAGGGGAGCGTGGGGTCCGCCCCGACGACCTTGGTCGGGCAGGCAAGTTCATCAAAATCCACAAGTACCGAGTAACTTCTCGAATAGTCGATGATCTGGGCCTCGTATTCCCGCGGACATCGCAATTCGAAACCGTCCCCCTTCTCGGTCTTTCGCAGCGTCGTCTTCGCCATGAGTTCCCGGCCCCCGGGTACGACATGGACGAAACTGGGCGAGTAACTGAGGATCTCCACGAAATCCTCTTCCGTCTGAAACAGATGCCCGCGGCGTCTCGTGGCGGCGGCGACCTGTTCCGCGGCGGCGTCGAATTCAACCTGGCTTATCCCTGGCTTGCAGAGGGGGGGATCGAATAGGACCAGTCCGGCGAAATCAATCGCCGGGCCCGACGAAATCAGATCCTTGAAAGTCGAGATGGACAGCAGGGTGATCAATGCCGAGACGGAGTGGTATACGCCGACTTTCGGCTTCTGACCGAATTGATCATCGATGGCCTTGAGGATCAGGCACTGGTCGTGGATCAACGTCGGCACATCGTGTTTCTGCTGATCGCCGACGGTATTCCAGCCGTGATTTCGCTGGTCGTATAGGATCAGATCGTAGTCGTCGGTGAGAAGAGACCAGAAAGGATAGTAAAGGTCAATGGCGAGTCCGTTGCCGTGGCTCAGGACGAGGCGTGGTCCTTGCGGATTCCCATGCCTGCGCAGCACGGTCACGGTCTCATCGTCGAGGCGGACTTCACACGATGAATGGGGATCGGGTACGATCCAGGTCTGTTCTAGCGCCATATATTTTACGAGTTGCCCTTTCCGACTTCCGCCGAAGCCTTGAAATCCCTCCTGCTTGCAGCTTTTATCAGTAGTTGGGGGCAGACGGTAACCTATTGCGCGACGTGGTAATCGTCAAGCGATAAACCACAGATACACCCACGACCGTAAATGGCCCCACTACCACCTCCGTCGTTGTTTCAAAGAAGCTCCAGACACCGTGATCAGAAGCTCATGCGTGCGACGAGGCCGATGCGATGGTCGTATGCGCCGCGCCGGTCGATCCGCGTGCCGGAAAGCTCCAGGGACCCGGTGCGCCGACCGAGGTCCGCGGCGCCTAAGCGGGCGCCCAGCCGCAACTGACGGCGTTCATCCCCGTCGAGGTACAGGTCGCCGAAGGGGGTGAAGAGCACGCCCGTGGGCGATGAAGCGAGGCCGTATCCCACCTCGGCCTGCAGGGAACGGGCGCGGCTGCCGCCGCGCAGGGTGGAGCCGGCCAGGGGCTGTTCGCGCCACATCATGCCGGAGTCTGTGGTTCCGGCGCCCATGCGTGGCGCCACGGACATCGAAAGGCCCCGGCCGTCCGCCTGCGGCCTCAGATAGGCGACGAGTGAAACACCGTTCTCGCGGTAACCCTCGGCCGTATGGACCGCCAGGAAGCGGCCCCGGGCATTCAGGCCGACGCGACCGCCGGTCAGGCGGAGTCCGCCGGAGACCTCGAGGCCCTGTCCGGTCTGGCCGTCGCCTCCGTCGTAGCGTCCGGCCACCTGCGCGTAGGGCGTTATGGTGGTTCCGCCCGCGAGGGCGGTCGAACGCGATCCTTCCAGGCCGACGCGTATCCGCTGCACGCCGGTTGTAATATCGCTCAGCGCGGCCGATTCACTGTCGGAGGTGGAAAGGCGTAGCAACCCCGCGTCGCCCACCAGGTCGAGCCCCAGACCGCCCGAGGAGGCCAACCGGGACCGTGCGCCCAGCATACCCATGCGCATGGACAGGTCGCTCGTGCCATCCTCTACCTCGGCTTCGCCGGTACCGAGTCCCACGATCGACCACACTTCCGTGAATCCGGTGGGGCAGGTCCAATGCAAGTACGGCAGCACCGCGGTAAGACGCGATTCCAGGCTGCCGCTCGCCACGGTAACGTCGTAGTCGGACTCTCCCATTGCACGTGAAAAGGCGATACCCGCCAACCAGCTGCGCCCCGTGGCCACGTCAAACCCGAGATACGCCGTTCTGAGGTTTCCGTCGTAACTTTCTTCCGGCCCGGGTTCACCCTGGAAGTTCTGCAGGTCGCCGGCGCCCCAGACGGACCATCTGAGCCCGCCGCTGCCGGTGTGATCCTCCATCGCGTAGGAGAACGAACTCGTCCGCAGCAGGTAGTCGCCGCTCGCGCCATGGCGGCGTTCCGCGCCCTGGAGCAACGCCATCTCCTTCGATGCGCTCTGCCTGCCGTGGCCGGTCAGTCCGGCCAGCGCCGTGATGCCCGAGGCGAGACCGTCGATCCTGCGGCCTCCCACGGTGATCTCCCGTCCACCAACCGCACTGAACCTGCCGCCAATGGTGGAGGAGACGCCGGACAGCATGCTCCGCCCCATGGCCGCCAGGATGTTCGTGTAGGCCTCCCGTTCCGCCGCGACGGCCGTGACGGTCACGCTGACGGTCAGACTCGCCTCGCCCGCCGCGTTGCGGGCCGAGACGGTGACCGTGGCGCCACCTTTGCGCACCCCCGTTACCGTCAGCGCGGCGCCCGACATGACCGCTTCGACGACGCCGTTATCCGTCGAGGACGCCGAGTAGCTCAGATCCGTACCGCTGAACAGCGGACCCGCGTCTACCGTCTCGTCGTCTCCCGCCTCCAGCGTTACCGCGGGCGGGGTGCCAATCGTCGCGGGAGCATCGTAGGAATCGGTCACCGAAATCGTGGCGGAATCGAGGTCCACATCCTCGCTGCGTGCGGTAATGACAATCGTCTCGCCCCCGGATTCATATACCGTGTCGTCCGTGACCGTGAAGGTCAGTTCCGTCGACCCCTCCGTCGCTCTGGCGGGTATCGTGATGACCAGATCTCCCGTGACGCTGTAATCGTCGGCGGTGGCGGTGCCGGACAGAGAAAGGTCGATCACCGACGCTACCGGAATCGGTGCGCTGGACTGCGTGGCCGTTACCGTCACCGTCTGGACCCCGCCATCCTCCATCAGCGTGGCGGGAGATACCGTCAGGGTGATCTCCAGCGGTTCATCGGGTGCAGGATTGTAAAGCCCCGACCCGATGATTACGTCGATCGGGAGGACGCTTCCGTCCGGCCTCGGGAATTCACCCTTGAACTGGCGGGCGTATCCCAACTTGGGGACGTC
>JAPOYX010000012.1:0-11645 GCA_026706345.1 Gemmatimonadota bacterium
GACCATGCGATTACCTATGAGATGCCGGTCCGCAATCGGACGCGGGACAGGTCCTGCACAGGTGCCGGTTCAGGAGATGGGTCGTCGCGAGCAGGACGCCCCCGGTTACATGGAGGAATACTTCAAAGTTTCCTTCGGCCGCCATGAATCCCGTAGCGATTACCCCCACGGCCAATACGAGGGTAAGAAACGCCCTCCACCTCCTGTGGTGCCTCACGCCCGAAACCACGCTCCCGGCGGCGAGCAGCACCGCGCCGATTATAGCGTACTCGGCGGGCTCGCCGGCAAGGAATCCGAGACCCACGAGCGGCAGGAAAGTCACCACTAGCGGCAAGGCCAGGCAGTGGATCGCGCATACAGTCGAGACGAACACGCCGATGTTGTCTACGGTTCCTCGATTGATCTGGTGGTTCATTCTTATCTGAATCTCCTGTGGGATAAACTCCGGGCCGGCTCACCCGGCGCCCCGGGGGCTGGCTTTTTCGGCGCCCCGGAGGGCGGCTCACCCGGCGCCCCGGACCCTGCCGAGTCCGACCCAGGCGCCCGCGCCTACCAGCCCGACCAGTACGATCAGTGCCGATAGCGGTACTGCTGCGCGCCGGCCCACGTCGCCTAATGACTCGTCTACGAAATTGAAATCCGGTAACGTGGGAAGCACATCCGCCGACATCCGCTCCCCGGCCAGGATTGCCGGCACGAAGAACGACTGCCATTGACCGGCGTACGCTCTCACCTGAGACTGAAACCGGGCAAACCGCGCATCACCCGTTCCCGCCGCGTCGATCAGCATCTCCTGGACCAGGAGCGCGGGGGAGAGAAACCGGTAGCGGCGGACCAGTTCGTTCTGCTCGTCACGTCTCATCCTGTGTCGGTCCGACACCTCTTCCAGGTGCCGGTTCACCGCGTCTGTCGCGGCCCAGGCGAGTGCGGCCCGGTTGGGTTCATCGGCCTCGCCGCCCCCGGCCAGTTCGGGATGGTCCTCGAGGTAACGGGCAAGCAGTTCGCTGCGGCGGTTCACCGCGTCGTTCGAAGCTTCGCGCTGGGCGGTGATCATCTCCACCCGCGACGGGAGCGGGTGGAGGAGGCCCGCGGCGATGTTGATGGCGGCCGGCAGCACCACCACCAGCACAAGCCAGGCGCCCACGAGCACCGTGGCGTTCCAGGAGGATGACCGGCCGAGACTGTTAATCCAGGCGGTGAG
This sequence comes from Gemmatimonadota bacterium, assembly GCA_026706345.1. Classification (NCBI taxonomy): domain Bacteria; kingdom Pseudomonadati; phylum Gemmatimonadota; species Gemmatimonadota bacterium. The sequence continues at coordinate 1,202 of JAPOYX010000012.1, forward strand.
CGAGAACCAGAACAGCGCGTACACGGTCAGCGCCGCGCACCACAGGAGTACCCTTCCGAGCGGCCCCGAAGATCCGAAGCCTCCCGAGATCAGTACGCCGATCAATGACACCCCGACGGCCGCGGCCAGGACCAGCAAGGCGCGGAAGGCGAGTTTGGCGGTTACGAACCGGCGCGCCGATACGGGCTGGGAGAGCGTAAGGGCCAGGGTGCCCTGTTCGCGTTCCCCCGATAACACGTTGAAGCCCATGGCCAGCACGAGGAGGGGCAGCAGGTAGATCGCGACGAAGGCCAGGTCGAATCGTCCCACCATGAGGTTGAGCGGATTCTCCACCTCGCCGTTCTGCAGGAACGTGGATTCGTTGGTATAGATGCTGACATCGTAGTAGTAAGGCAGCAGGTCGCTTTGTCCCACCGCCAGGGCGGTCAGGGGACCGGGGTCCAGCGCGACGGACCGGGCGCCCCGGGGGCCACCCATCACGTTGGCGGATCGGGGATCGCGAAAGGGGGAGGACGGCTGGGCTCCGTTATCGATAGCGGCCAATTCGCGTTCCAACGCATTGATCCGTTGGACATTCCCGTCCCGTACGACCTGTACCGTGTGATCCTGGAAGCGGACCCAGGCCATGCCGTTGGCCAGCGCGTAGGCGAAGAGGACGACGAAAAGGGGCAGGACGATCCGCAGCGTACGGTCGGCAGCGAGAAGCCGCCATTCGTTGAGCAGGATGGTCTTTGTGGTCTTTGTCTCCATGGTCAGGCCACCTCCGCACGGCGAACAGCGTATGTGGCGGCCACAAACGCACCGGCCAGCCACAGTCCGAGCATCAGAAGCGAAAGGGCCCGGTTCTTCAGGACCCACGACACTTCCGGTGCGTCGTATCGGAAGGGCGGCATCTGCGACCAGAGATCGGCGGAGGCGAGGTAGACCTCACCGGTACGGGAGTTTTCGGTCAGTTCGCCGTTCAGGCGCTCCACCAGATCCCTCCGGTATTCCTCCGCGGCGACGGCGAAGTGGCGGTGCTGTTCGACATCGGTCCCGGCCAGGCCCATGGAAAGCGTCCGAACCGCCAGCAGCGGTGCCGTCACCGCGAGCGCTTCGTGTACGTATCCCTGGCGCTCGAAGGTGTCCCATAAAGCACCGTAATTGCGGTCGAAAATCTGGTTTCCGAACATCTCGTTTTCCTGCAGGAAGACCCCTACCGCATTGATCGGCAGGTCTTCTGCCCGTTCCAGGTTATACTGGGCCAGCAGGTTCTGCGTAACGACGGCCCGGTCGGGACGGTCAACGCCCTCCACGCCGTCGGCCATCTCCTGTTCGAGGATGTGGGCGAACTCGATCGCGGAAGGTGTCGGGTACAGCCATTTCGAGAGATCCACCGCGACGCGGGGCGCTACGAGTCCGTTCACCACCCAGACGGCCAGCAAGACGACCAGTGCGGTCCGCGCCGAAGGGGCCCGGGCCGAGACGGCGAGGGATAGCCCAATGAACGTGGCGAAATAGGCGAGGTAAATCCCGGCAAGCACGGCGCCGCGTACCAGCGGGGAGGTCGCCGGGCCGGGGCTTCCTACGACAATGGCTGCCGCGCCTACGATTGCCGCGGGTACCAGGAGCAGCGCCAGGGCGGCCGTCGCGCCGAGGGCTTTGCCCATGGCGAGTTCGAGGCGTCCGATGCCCGTAGCCAGGAGCTGCCGCAGCGTGCCCCGCTCCCGCTCCCCGGCGAGGGCGCCAAAGGTCAACAGGATGATGAGAAGCGGCACCAGGTGCTGGAGGACCTGCGCCGCCGTCAACGCGCCGATGCGCTGCGCAGGGGTCGCGTCCTGCGCGGGACGCAACAGGAAGTCGTTCTGCCTGTGGGCCTCCAGGAATACCGACGTCCCCGTATAGGGGTCCACGCCTTCATCGACGAAGGACAGCGCCAGCCGGGGTTTGAACGCGTATACACCGTAGTGGGCCGCGGAATGGGGGTTCTTCTCGCCCTGCGATTCCCAGTGATCGCGGGCGGTTTCCTGTGCGGCGGCGAGTTCCTTCTGCGCATTGCGCGCCTGGACCCATCCCGTTCCCAGCGAAACCAGGAGCAGGGCGCCTACCAGGGCGGCGCACCATCGGAATCGGCCATCCCGCACCACGTCCATGAACTCCTTGCGGACGATATGCCTGATCATGTTTGGCTCCTATTCGTGCATATGTTCGAGGTAGATGCGTTCGAGATCCGCGTGGCCGATTTCGTCGGTGGTCATCTCCGCGACGAGGCGCCCATGCCGCATGATCCCGACCCGCGTTCCGGTTTCCTTTGCTCGAAAGAGATCGTGGGTCGCCATAAGCACCGCTACGCCCCGGTCCTTGAGCTGTTCCAGCAATTCGGAGAACTCGTTCGAAGCCTCGGGATCGAGGCCGGATGTCGGTTCGTCGAGGAGCAGGGCGTCGGCCTCCTTGGCGATGGCGATCGCAATGCCGACTTTCTGCCTCATGCCTTTGGAATACGCGGAAACGCGGGACTGGACCGCATCCGCCTGAAGTCCCGCTTCGACCAGGATCTCGGTGAGTCGTTCCGTCGACAGGGACTCCTTCCCGCCCAGCGCGGCGAAATAGGCCAGGTTTTCGAGGCCGCTCAGGTTGCGATAGAGCATGACCTGCTCGGGAACGTAGGCGAGGTGCGTTTTGGATTTCAGCGGCTCGTTGGCGACGTCCAGGCCCATCACGTGAGCGCTTCCGGACGTCGGCTCAAGAAAGCCCAGGAAAAGATGTATCGTAGTCGTCTTGCCGGCGCCGTTCGGGCCCAGGAGGCAGTAGATCTCCGACGGCCCGACACGGAGGTCCAGGCCGACAACAGCCTCTACCTCGTCGTAACGCTTGGACAGCGCCCGGGCTTCCAGCACGGGCGGCGATGCGGCACCTCCCGGATCGGTCGGGGTTTCAGACTCATCGACAGTCGATACTTCGCTAGTGTGCTTCATCCGTGATACCGGACCGGATTCCATAGATTCTCCCTCCGGTTGAATGGCGTATACTAGATCCTTCGCCACGCCAGCGGCGCGACTTCGAATCGCTACTTCCTGGAAGATAAAGCCACCGATGCGCAGGACGGATTTTGGCGGCGCAAAATCAGCGAACGGGCATCAGGAACTGGACGAACTATGGGAGTTACGGAAATGGAGGGGTACTCAGGCAGGTGGGGCCCGGGAGTCGTGTCCATGGATCGCCGCATCACGGGGATGCAGCAAGGTATTCGCGCGGGAGATACGATGAATCGGCGTGTCGGGAATGTCGAGCACGCCGGAGCGATCGATGGCATCGATAATCGGCAGTCCCTGGACATGACAGGGAACACAGGTACCGTTTATGCATTCTTCGCCGTCGTGGTCATGGGGCGTCGCCGAAACAACGAAGAGGACCACGGCGAAAATCGCGGCCCAACGCTGGAGAGTCAACCAATCTGGTCGCATGTCGGCGAACATAGTACGCCCTGGAGGTCGTGTCAAGTGCCTTCAACGCTTCATCGATTCCGGAACACCTTCAACGTATTTACATGATACTTCCCTTATCTCTTGAATCTATTTGCGTCCCGAACCGGCGGTTGGGCAGATACCCGACAGGGTTCGAAACGGCGTCATTGCTTCGATGCCGTCCAGGCTTCGCGGGCGGAACGGCCCCTGCCAGTTTATACAGTCCACGTCTCCTTCGAACATATCGGTTCCCCACAGTATACGAACCTCCTTCCCCCTGGGCCCCCACACGGCCGGATCGGAAGGTCCGAACAGAGCGGTAACCGGCGTACCCGTGGCCGAAGCCAGGTGGGTCATGCCCGAATCGTTGCCAATCATCGCCCGGCACCGGGCATACAGGGCGGTCATATCTACGAGGGATCGGTCCTCGATAACCAGGACATCGCGGGTTTCGATCCAGGGCTGCAGGCGGCGACGGATCATTTGATCCGCCGGCCCGAAGGTGATCGCCGGCTTGAAGCCCGATTCGGTCAACAGGTCGATCAGTGCCCCGTAGTTTTCCGCCGGCCAGCATTTCGACAGGCCCCCACTACCCGGATGAATGGCAACGAGCATCTGTTCCGTTTCCAGTCTTCGCAGGTCATCCGACGCGGCACTTGACGGTGCGTCGATCCGGGGCGGATCCACCGAAGTCTCGATTCCCAGAGGCTTTAGTGCATCCATAAGCACGCGGGTCACGTGTATTCTGCCGCCTTCCACGGGCCGGGACCGCCCCGTCAGCACCGGTCCGGATGAGATCCTTCGGAGGTTTTCGGTAAACACGCCATCGGGGTCGGGCAGGTAGGTGAGCATCGCGTCGTATGACCGCAGGTCCCGCGAAACGGAGCCCGAGGGTGTGCCGCCCGACGCGAAAAGTGGGGTGTATTCCCGGCCATCTATCGGCAGCACCTTATCCACGTAACCGCAGTCCTGCAACAGCGACAGGCGGTCCGGGTCGCCCATCATGTCGATGGACAGGCCGTCATACCGCTTCTTCAACGCGGAGAGGACGGGAAGCGTAAGGATGAGGTCGCCGACCGCGCCCGACCGGATGACGAGGACGCGCTTCATACTTCCAGGTCGAAGGTGGCGCCGACCCCTGATGCCGTTGCCCGTTCATAGGCCAGCCTGGCGGTGACCGCGTCTTCCATGGCGTAACCCACGGATTTGAACACGGTGACCTCCGCGTCACTGGTCCTTCCTTCCTGCCTGCCGGTGACCAGTTCGGTCAGTTCGGCGAGGACGTGGTCCCTCGTGATGTCGCCCGCCCGCAGGGGAACGATGATGTCGCCCGCTTCCTCGAAGGCTCCTTCATACGTATCCACGTAAACACGGGCCCGCCGGATCAACGTGGCGTCCATTTCCTGCGAGTCGGGAGTAAAGACGCCCACGGCGTTTACGTGCGTGCCGGGACGAACCAGATCGCCGTCGAAGAGAGGCGTCGAACTGGACGTGCAGACCGCCAGGACATCCGCTTCGGCCGCGCATTCGGCGGCGGAGCACACCAGCCGACAGGACATCCCCCGGGATTCAAGACCTTCCGCAAAGGCCCTGCCCCGATCGACCGTTCTATTGTACACGACGATCCGTTCAATGGGGCGGACCGCCGTGATCGCGTCCACGTGGAACCCGCCCTGGACGCCCGTTCCGATCACGCCCAGCACCTTCGCGTCCTCCCGGGCCAGGTACTTCGTGGCCACGGCGGACGCCGCCGCCGTCCGTATGCCGGTGAGGAAGGTGGCGTCCATGAGGGCGATGAGCCGGCCGGTTTCGGCGTCGCACAGCACGTAGAATCCCGTGATCATCGGGAGACCCCTGGCAGGATTGTCGTGGAACGCGGAAACCACCTTGGCGCCCAGCGTATTCGAACCATAGAGGTAGGCCGGCATAAAGAGCGCGACCGAGGGACGGTCCGCCACGTGGACGGGCAGGCGGATGGGGACATGATCCTTTTCGCCTGCGGAACGGAACCCTTCTTCCACGGCCTCGATCACATCCGGCATGGTGAGGACGGACGCCACGTCTGATCTTGATAGCAGACGTACCTGGCTCACGGAAAACCCCAATCAGAAGATGGGCTCAGGGTGTGTTAAGCAATCGAGAAACTGATTGCCCGGACCGGTGGCCCGGCTTAGATTGTATAATCGTCCTTGAAGTTGCAATCAATGACTATCTGACAGAATCCGAGTTGGAAAGATTCGCCGCCAGACACCGTGACCCGGATCGGCGGGGAGTCCTGACAAACCGTTCCGGTCATTCCGGCCGGGACGTTCACCAGGGAGTGGGTATGCGTGAACGCCAGAAGGAACTCCGGAGACAGCGGTTCCGCAAGGAGCAGAGGCGGAAGGCCGCGATCCGCGATATGAAGAGGAAGAGAAAGGTGAAGCCGTCGAAGTAGCCAGTCCGGAATCCCTGACAGGTGAAACATGAACGACACATCGGATGCGGCGAAGGACTACGTCCTCCATACGGCCCATGAGCACAACGTCAAGATCATCCAGTTGTGGTTCACGGACATACTGGGTTTTCTGAAGAGTTTCTCCATCACGGTGGAGGAGTTGGAAGACGCCCTGGAGGACGGCGAGGTCTTCGACGGTTCATCCATAGAAGGATTCATCCGGCACAGCGAAGAGGACATGATCGCCATGCCGGACCCCAGCACGTTCCAGATCCTGCCGTGGCGCCCGGACGCCAGGAAGAGCGCCGTGGGCAGCATGTTCTGCGATATCCTGGATCCCGACGGCGCCCGGCCCTACGAGGGGGATCCACGCCAGATTCTGAGAAGAAGCCTCCAGCGCGCGGCCGAGCACGGGTTCACCTTCTACGTGCAACCGGAACTGGAATACTACTACCTGAAATCCAGCGATGGTCCTCCCCAACCCCTCGACCAGGGCGGCTACTTCGATCTGACTCCCCTGGACTGGGCGACGGATCTGAGACGCGACACCGTGCTGGCCCTCGAAGAAATCGGAATCGGCGTCGAATTCAGCCACCACGAGGGCGGCCCCAGCCAGAGCGAGATCTCCCTGCGGTACACCGACGCCATGACCATGGCGGACTACACCATGGCCTACCGCCTCGTGGTGAAGGAAGTGGCACTCCGGCATAACGTGTACGCCACCTTCATGCCCAAGCCCCACGCCGGCCACAACGGGAGCGGGATGCATATACACCTCTCGCTATTCCGCGGCGACGAAAACGCCTTTTTCGACGAAGGCATGGAGTACCACCTGTCGGATACGGGTCGGTCCTTCGTCGCCGGGCTGATGCGCCACGCTCCCGAGACCATGCTGGTCACGAACCAGTGGGTCAACTCCTACAAGCGGCTCATCGCCGGCTACGAGGCGCCGCTCTTCGTATCGTGGGCGTTGCACAACCGGGCGGACATGATCCGGCTGCCAACCTACAATCCGGCGAAACACGAAGCCATGCGCGTGGAGTACCGCGCCCCCGATCCCTCCTGCAATCCCTACCTGGCCTTCGCCGTCATCCTCTCGGCGGGCCTGGCGGGCATCGAAAACGGATACGAACTCGGCCCTCCCGCAGAAGTCGACCTGTCCGGCATGTCCCACGAAGAACGGCGAAAACTGGGCGTCCAGTCCCTGCCCAAGGACCTGAACGAGGCGATCAAACTGGCGGAAGGAAGCAAGTTGCTGGTGGAATGCCTCGGCGAAGAGGTCTTCGACAAGCTGATAGAAAACAAGCGGGAAGAGTGGGAACGCTACCGGTCGCAGGTCACCGACTACGAACTGAAAACCTACCTGTCCCTGTTGTAGTCTTAAATCCCGTCCCCCCTCACGAGTTCCGCGGCGAGCACCCGCCGGGCGGCGTCCGGATCATCCGCGACCAGCGCCACAAGGCTTCTGTTACCGGCATGCTCGATGAACCGAAGGCTGCGAATGCCGATCCTGGCATCCGCCAAGCGCCTTGCCACCTCTGCCAACGCTCCGGGCCTGTTTTCGAGATCGAGCACAAGCGCGTCTTCCGTAACCGCGCGGTACCCCGCATCCCTCAGCGTTCTGAGCGCGACGTCGTAACGGTCGACTTGAAGTACGATAATGCCGCCCGTTCCCAGTACGCGAGCCTCGATGAACTCGATGTTGACATCTGCGCGGGCCAGCGTCTCGGAGACGGAGGCCAACGCGCCTTGAGCGTGTTCGACCGGGATGATGATTTCATTCATACGGTTTTCTCGGTTTCTCGCTGCATATCGTCTATGAATGCTACCAGCGTATCCCAGGAAACGCCAGGCAGGGTAATGAGGTGCGCTATGTCGCCGGAGACGGCAAGCACCCACTTGTCCAGTATCGCCTTCGGCGGCCGGGGAAAAACGACCGTGACCGAGTAGGGATTTCGCCACGCCTCCACGCCGATCTCGTTCAGCGCCTTCTCCGTATAGGCCGCTTTCCGCAGGGACTCGCCGACCAGTTCGCGAAACCCGTCATCGCCGTACAAGCGCAAGGCATACCAGAGCATCAGGGGTGTGATCGCGTTTCTTGACCCGCTTATCGTCGTGTCGAGCGCACCCACGTATTCGACCGATCGGGAAATACGTTCCATATGGGTTTTCCGTACCATGGCCACGCCGCACGGCAGGGGCGATCCGATCAATTTGTGCCCCGAAATGGAAATGCTGTCCGCGCCGTCGCCGAAGTGCCAGGGCGGCGGATCGTCCACAAACGGCAGGATCATACCCGAAAAGGCCGCGTCGACATGGATGTACGCGTTCGGCGTGCACTGTCTTTCAAGGACATCCCGAATGCGGTCCAGCCGGTCGATGGCGCCCGTCATCGTCGTGCCGACGTTGGCAAATACGATGGGCGGGACGTCGCGGTGAATCCGGATGCTCTCTTCCAGGTCCCGGTAGTCCATTTCACCCGTAGTACTACTGCGTATCATAATGTTGCGCGTATGCTGCAACCGTAGTATCTTGCTGACGCTGTAATGGGTATCCTCGGAGAAATAGACGATGCCATCCGGATAGAGTTCCCGGGCGAGATAGAGGCCGTACATGTTCCCCTCCGTCCCGCCGTTGGTGACATAACCCCAGCATTCGTCTCCGCCAATCCCCGTCAGGCGGGCAAAGGTCGCGATCACCTCGCGTTCGAAGTCGTGGGTATTCATGCGGAAGTTGCTGCCCGAAAACGGATCGCCCAGGTTGTTCACCGCAAACTCCATGAAGCGATAGAGCGGGGTGAAATCGAACTGATGATTGCACGGATAGCCGATGGAGACTTTCCGCTGGGCGGTCAGTCGCTCGTAGAGCGCATCCAGCTTCGCCGCGCTCTGTTCGTCGAGAACGGCGGTATCGGCAACCGGGTCGGGCAATGCAGGTTTCGTGGTCATAATGTGTCGCGTTTTCCGTATGCCTACAGCTTAGTTTCCACCCCTTATTATTAGACGGGGATGATACGGGGAGCGTTCCAGCATCCCAGTGGGATGCTCGGCCTGAATCGACAGGTTTAAAATACATTAACATTGATTCGGGAGTTAGGAAATCACGAAAGACCGAACTACATCGGTTGCGGGGGATGCCGGAACACCGCTGACCGCTGACGCTGACCGTCTGGCGGCCATCGACTGGATGCGCGGCCTCGTCATGGTCCTGATGGCCATCGATCACGCCAGTCTGGCATTCAACGGCGGTCGGCTCGGCGACGATTCGTGGTATGCGCACGAGGCAGGATCCGAACTGCCCGTCGCCCAGTTCTTTACGCGCTGGATTACCCATCTGTGCGCGCCGACCTTCGTCTTCCTGGCAGGGACCGCGCTGGCGCTGAGCTTCGAGCGGCGCCGTCTTGTGGGGGCGCGTGATCGCGACCTGGACTGGCACTTGTTCAAGCGGGCGCTCGTCATCCTGGCGTTTGAACTGCTGTGGTGGTCTCCGTTCAGTCTCCAGGTCCTGTTCGCAATCGGCATGGGGCTGATCTGCATGATCCCCTTGCGGCGCTTGTCCACCCGCACGCTGCTGATCACCGCGCTTTCGATCCTGTTTCTGTACGAAGCCGTGTTCTGGGGTATCATGCACCTGGGAGGCGTTACGGCCGACATGATTCGCGAGGTGACGAATATGCCGGTTCCGGACGGGGAATTCGATCAGGAAGCGATGGACGAGGCGGTCGCACAGTTCCGCAACCTGGGCTGGATGAGCGTTTTCATGCCGTTTTTCCATCCGGGACTGCTGGTCAAGATCGGCCCCATACCCTTGTGGGTACAGTATCCGTTTGTGCCGTGGCTGGGGATGATGATCCTGGGTTGGCTGCTGGGTCGTTACCTGCTGCAACGTCTAACCGAGGCAACGCCCGTCGAAGCGTCCGCCGGCGCGACACGGTCCTCGATATCGGTCGAACGCCTGCTGGTCATCGCGGGCCTGCTGGCGTTAGGACTGTTTGTGCTGTTTCGCGCCTGGAACGGCTATGGGAATATGTTGTTGCTGCGGGAAGACTGGTCGCTGGTGCAATGGCTTTACGTCAACAAATACCCGCCCAGCCTGACCTTCGCGTTGCTGGAGTTGGGCCTGATGGCCCTGATTCTGTCCGGCTTCTTCTGGTACCAGCGGAATCTGAAAGGTCCGATCCGAACCTGGAATCCCCTGCTTGTGTTCGGCCAGACCGCCTTCTTCTTCTACCTGATTCACATGCACATTCTGATCTTCAGCGCACTGGCCCTGGGCATGTTCATGCAGCAGGGACTGGGCACCGCCTACCTGGCCGCCCTGGGGGTGCTGATCCTGCTCTATCCGTTGTGCCTGTGGTTTCGCCGTTTCAAAGCCCGCCGTACCAAAGGTTGGGTGAGGTACATCTAGCCTGCCTCAGACGCCGGTCACGGCACACAGTATATCAATAAATCCGCTGCCCGTAGCGATGTCGAATCGGGAGGGTAGTCCATACACCGGCGTGGCGGCAGGGCGGTCACGAGAGGTTCCTTCCCGGTGGCGATCGAGGAAGCCGCGCTGGAGGCCG
>JAPOYX010000012.1:11655-18109 GCA_026706345.1 Gemmatimonadota bacterium
TATCAATAAATCCGCTGCCCGTAGCGATGTCGAATCGGGAGGGTAGTCCATACATTACGTTTTATTTCTTCATATCAGCCGGCGGACCGTCGCTGTTCGTTGTATCGGCATTGTACCTCAAGTATCCACGCACTTCATCTACCTTGGTTTCAACCCGATCCAGCGAGAATCTTACCTCTTTAAGGTCTTCTCTGATCTCCCTTCTCAACCCCGATGTTTCGGCCCCAATTTCACTGATAGATACGTGCAGGTACGTTAACAGGGCGATAAAAGCAAGAATCCCGGAGAATATGGCGCCATTGCGTTGGAACCAGGATAACTCAGCCATACCTTCTTCCTCGTTTTAATAAGGTAGTAGTCAAAACAACAACTGCAGCAAACCCGCGATTACATCAATCTGGCGGAAGTCGGAGCAGGATCTTCTCGACGGAATCCTGAATGCTGCTGATTGATTCTTTGATTTCCGCGAGCGTGTTTTCGACCGACGCTTTGAATGTATTGGTTCTGCCGATCCATATCCCGATGCTGACAAGACTACCTATCGCGCCTAAGAGTACTGCGTAAGTGACTGGATTTTCCCCCATGACGTACCCCGATTGTGTGAAACGTAAGAGCGCTTGATGACTTCGATCTCCGGCGTGCTCCCTCAAACACCGGTCCATAACGACGCGTCATATTCCATCGTGTTCAGGCGACCATCCGCATGTGGGACCGAGTTTACAATCGCAGCAATGGACCTTCCTCGGACGGATGTCGCGGTCCTAGCGTTCGTCGTGTCGGATCGGGAAGCAGATCCAGTTCTTCCAGGACGATCTGGCCAACAAGCGCCTCCGCGCCTTCATCAACCACTACGCAACTGGTGAACATGCCACGGTCCCCGATACGGACGGAAAGTGGACCGGCGATGGGCAGATCGCTCTTTGCTCCGTTGGCCATGGTGAAGGGCGCCTTACGTATCACGCCGATACCGAGTTGGTCCACCACGTTCTTCGGGAGCGTCAACATCATCGCGCCCGTATCCACAATGGCCCGGACGGTGATCCGCCGGACATCGTTTTCCTCGAGGTGGCCCGTCTTGACCAACTCGTGGTCTACGGCGTTCTCCAATTCGACTTCAGCGATGATTTCGCCCATGCTACCCACCCTTCGGTGTCGATTCGTTATGAGATGTAGGAAACCCGTCTCGCCTTGCTTTCAATCCGGGAGGCAATCAACCCGATCAACGGCGGCCGTTCATCTCTCGCAGCGCTTCCTTGATCTCCTTGATGTCAGATTCAACCCCGTCAAACCGTCCCTTGATATCCTTAACGTCCGTTTCCACACGGCCAAGGCGATCCTGGACATCCTTAACGTCCGTCTCTACACGGCCAAGGCGATCCCGGACATCCTTGACGTCTGTCTCTACACGGCCAAGGCGATCCCGGACATCCTTAACGTCCGTCTCTACACGGCCAAGGCGATCCCGGACATCCTTGACGTCTGTCTCTACACGGCCAAGGCGATCCCGGACATCCTTAACGTCCGTCTCTACACGGCCAAGGCGATCCCGGACATCCTTGACGTCCGTCTCTACACGGCCAAGGCGCACCTGGGCATCCTTAACATCCGTCCTCAATGATCGTACATCATCCGTAAGAACACCAATACAAAGCAATATCTGTTCTTCCGTGTTCGTATCCGAGATACCATCCACTGAAACCACCTCCTTTTACGCCTCATTAAAACGATTGGCCCACGGCATACACGAACGGTACATGAACGGAAACCGGCCATGATGCAAATTCTGCGCGGCAGAACTAACGTCCTATAGGATTAGTCTGTATTGGGAGGGTTATATCGTGGTTTATTTCGACTTAATCTACCACCGATAGAAGAAAAACCGCATCCGCGCCGCAACCGGTGCTTCGGGATAGCGGCCATTTGACGATAGAAATTCGCCGGTCGAAGGGCAGAACGTCATCCGGTGGATTGGACGTTGCGACGGCTTGTGGTGCCGTCGTTCTGATCCCGACGACCCTACCTACCAGTTACCAGCCCGCGGGATTGTCCTGCCAGGTGCGGCCGATGTAGTCGAAGAAGGTGATAATGAGGAGGATGAGCAGCCAGAAGATGGCGGCGGCGGCGGCGAGCTTGGTCTGGCCGGGGCTGAACTTCAGGTGCATGAAGTACAGGATGACCAGGATGGCCTTGACGCTGGCGATGGCCATGGCCACGACCGTGTTGAAGATGCTCAGGTCCACGGTGGCCACCCACACGGTCACCGCGGTGAGGACCAGCAGTGCCGCGAAGATGGTCAGGTAGTTGGCCGAAGTGGCGATGTGGGGGCCGTGGTGATCCCCGTGTCCGCCTTCGGCTTGATGGCCGTGTTCTGCGTGTTCAGTCATGATATGGTTCCTATACGGCCAGTCCGCCGATGAGGTACAGCAGCGGGAAGAGGAAGATCCATACAAGGTCGACAAAGTGCCAGTACAGGCCGAAGTTCTCGATCGGCGCATAGTACTCGGTGCTGAACTTGTCCTGCCAGACGCGGATCAGCAGCCAGACGATGAGCACGAGCCCGATGAGGACGTGCAGGCCGTGGGTTCCGGTCATGCAGAAGTAGAAGCCGTAAAACAACTGAATGGTCTGCCCGTCGCCCGCGCCGGTCCACAGGAAATTGTACCCCGGAATCAAGCCGTCATGCAGCTTGTGGGAGTACTCGATGTACTTGTTCACCATGAACACGAGGCCGAGCACGAGGGTCAGCACAAGAAAGATGAGAATGTGGTTCTTCTTGCCGAGCTGGGCCGCCCGGACGGCGAAGGCCATGGTGACGCTGCTGGTGATCAGGGCGACTGTGTTCAGGCCGCCAAGGAAGACGTCGAGATTCTGGCTGCCGATGACGAAGGAATCGTAGTATTCGCTCCGGTAGATCGAATACCCCAGGAAGAACCCGCCGAAGAACATGACTTCCGTCAGGAGAAACAGCCACATCCCCAGGCTCGCGGCATCGTTCTGCTGATCCATGTCGTCGAACTGGTGACGCATGTAATGGGGATGTGCTTCGTGTACATCGTGGCCGTGGGCGGCCGCTTCCGTACTGGCTGACACCATCTTACTCCTTCACAGGTTGACTGCGCGTTGACTGCATGCGCATCATGACGCGCCCGCTTACTGTCCCTGCGGACTGCGCGCACGGACTACGCGTGTTCGTGCTCTTCCTCTTCCTCGTGCACCGGGTTCTCGATCACCTCGCCGTAATCGTACGGCTCCTCCTCCACGATCGGCGTGGTCGGGAAATTGTGTTCCGGCGGCGGCGATGAAAGGATCCATTCCAGTCCCGTGGCCCGCCAGGGATTGGGACCGGCGATCTTGCCGTTCTTCAGCGACCAGAGCAGGTAGATCACGGGCACGATGAAGGCCACGGCCAGGACGGTGGCGCCGGCCGAAGACATGATGTTCAGCAGCTGCCACTCCTCCGGGTAGACGTGGTAACGCCGCGGCATGCCGAGATAGCCCACGATGAACTGGGGGAAGAACGTCATGTTGAACCCGGCGAAGATCAGAAAGGCGGCCAGACGCGACCACCCTTCCGGGTACATGCGGCCGGAGATCTTGGGCCACCAGAAGTGCAGCGCCGCCATGAAGGCCGTCACCGCGCCGCCCACCATGACATAGTGGAAGTGGGCAACCACGAAGTACGTATCGTGCATGTGAATGTCCAGCCCCATGATGGCCAGGAACACGCCGGTGAGCCCGCCTATGGAAAAGAGCCCGATGAAACCCAGGGCGTAGAGCATGGGGGCGTCATAGGACACCGAACCCTTGTAGATGGTCGCCATCCAGTTGAACACCTTGATCGCCGACGGCACCGCTACCAGCATGGTGATAAAGGAAAAGACCATGCCGGCGTAGATCGACTGGCCGCTCACGAAGAGGTGGTGTCCCCAGACGAAGAAGCCCAGGACCGCGATCGAGACGCTGGACATGGCGATGAATTCGTATCCGAAGATCCGCTTCCGGCTGAAGGCGGCGATGACCTCGGAGATGACCCCCATGCCGGGCAGGATCATGATATACACGGCCGGATGGGAGTAGAACCAGAACAGGTGCTGGAACAGGACCGGGTCGCCGCCGAGAGCGGGATCGAAGATGCCGATGTGCAACCCGCGCTCGACCATCATCAGCGCCAGCGTGATGGCGATGACCGGCGTGCCCAGGACCATGATCAGGCTCGTGGCGTACATGCCCCAGACGAAGAGGGGCATCTTGAACCAGGTGATGCCCGGCGCCCGCATTTTATGGATGGTCACCATGAAGTTCAGCCCGGTCAGGATGGAGGAGAATCCGGCGATGAAGGCCGCCATCCCCGCCAGGATCACGTTGCTGTTGGAATAGGTGCTGCTGAAGGGCGTGTAAAAGGTCCACCCGGTATCCACGCCGCCGAGCAGGGTGGTCAGCACGCCGAAAGTCCCGCCGAAGATGAAGAGATACCAGCTCATCAGGTTCAGCTTCGGGAAGGCCACGTCCTTCGCCCCGATCATGAGGGGCATGATGAAGTTCCCGAACACGGCCGGTATAGACGGGATCAGGAAGAAGAAGATCATGACGATGCCGTGCATGGAGAAGGCCACGTTGTACTGGTCCGCTTCCATGAGATCCGCTTCGGGTGTAGCCAGTTCCAGCCGGATCAGGCTGGCGAAGGTGCCCCCGATCAGGAAGAAGAAGGTGATCGAGAACAGATACAGCAGCCCCACGCGCTTGTGGTCCATCGTCAGCAGCCAGGACTTGATCGTATAAGCGGCGTTCAGGAAGTGGTCGCGGGGCATCCGGTGTTCGGCAGCCCCCTGCTGTGCTATCGTGCTCATTGGGCGCCCTCCGTACTCGGTAGTGACTTAATGTAGGAAATCAGATTGAAGATGTTGGTCTCCGTGATCTGACCCTGGTAGGTCGGCATGATGGACGGATAGCCGGATACGAGCCGGACCCGGGGATTGACGATGGATTCCCGGATATAGGCTTCGTCGATCAGGATGCGCTCGCCGCTGGCGAGGACTTCCTCCGTGCCGAATTTACCGTTCAGGGACGGCCCACGGGCCCCGGCCTGGTCGCTGTGGCACGTATCGCAGTTCAGTTGCGAGAAAAGCCGCGCCCCGGCCTCCTCCGGCGTCTCGTCGGACACGCCGCCGCCCAGCCAGTTCTGGTAGTCTTCCGGTTCCATGGCATATACGCTTCCGACCATCATCGAGTGTTCGGTACCGCAGTATTCGGCGCAGAACAGGTGATACTTGCCGGGCTTCGTCGCCTCGAAGGTCAGCGAAGTGTACCGCCCGGGAATCACGTCGTTCTTCACCCGGAACGCCGGGATGAAGAAACTGTGAATGACGTCCTCGGACGCCATGGTCAGCTTCACCGGCGTGTTGATCGGCACGTGCATTTCGTTGATTTCGCGCTGGCCCGTCGGATGCTGTACGTGCCACATCCACTGCTTGCCGACCACGTAGTACTCCATGGCGCCGTCCGGGATCTGGTACACCCTGAAGAAGAGCCAGACACCCCAGGCGAACATGATCAGCATGAGGACGAGCGGAATCGCCGACCAGGTGATTTCAAGTCCCAGGTGGCCGTGGGTCTGGGACTCCGCCTGCTGGTCCTCGGTCCGACGCCGGTACTTCATGGCGAAGAGAAAGATCAGGACGCAGATCAGGGCCATGAAGAAAATGCTGACGGCCACTACGAAAAAATACAGCAGATCAACGTCGAAGGCAAAGGTTGATGCGATCTCGGGATGCAGTTGAAATTGGTTGTTCATACGCTCACTTTACGGTTTAGCCGGTTACCCTTCTACCCCGCCTTCTTTCCTCGCCCGCCGCCTGCGGCGGTCCCGTTTGAACATGACGACCATGAAGGAACCCATGGCCAGCAGCGTGACCAGCCCGGCGACGCGCATCGCGTTCATGATGGCGACCCCGTATCTGCCCTGTTCGGGGTCGTAATTGAAACAGTACAGCATGATCTGGTCGAACACGGTGCCCAGTTTTTCCTCGGAAGATTCGATGAGGGCCAGCCGGATGTCTTCCGACGGGTATTCGATCCCGAAGAAGTAGTGGGAAACCGTGCCCTGCGGGCTGACGATCATGATGGCGCTGCCGTGGACGAACTGCCCTTCGGTTTCGTCGTAGACATAGCTGAAGCCAACGGATTCCGTAAGCGCGTCGATGGCCTGCGCTTCGCCCGTCAGGAAATGCCAGCCTTCCTTCGTTCCGGGCCGCCCGTAGCGCTGCGTGTAGACCGCTTTCTTCTGCGACGCGAGCGTCGGGGTTTCCCTCGGGTCGAAACTGACGGTCACGACCTCGAATTCCTCACCGATACTGTAGTCCAGCGGCGCCAGGCTCCGGTTGAGCCCGTTGAGTACTTCCGTGCACAGCATGGGGCAATCGTAATAGACCAGTGTCAGGATGACCGGCTTGTCCCC
>JAPOYX010000013.1 GCA_026706345.1 Gemmatimonadota bacterium
ATACGCGCAGGTTGTCGAAGGCGGCTTCAGTCGTCAGCGCGCCGTTGTACAGCTTCACGGCGTCCACGACGCCTCTTCGGACCCGCATGTCCCAGGCGCCTGTTGTCGGATAGCGCACCCCGTCCATGCGGGCATGCCACCTGCTGTCCTTCCAGGCGATGCGCAGGCGGTGCCAGCGGCCGGGTACGTAGCGCGCGCCGGTGTCTATCAAGGCCCCGGCCTGCATCACCCGGACGCGTCCGTCGCGGTCGAAGGCCCACTCGATGCGGTTGTTTCCCAGGGTGATCTTGGTGCGCTCGCCGGTGCCCTGGACCCTGACGTCGACCTCGAACACGCCGGCAGCCAGGGCGGGCAGGGTGCGCTCGGCCACGGCGTTGTCCACGGAGAGGGCCCCGCCCTCCAGGGTGATCGCGTTGCGCGGGCTGTTCAAGGTCCTGCGCCACGGTCCCGCGGCGGCGAGCGCGTCCCAGTTGCCGTATTCGTCGAAGACCTCGGCGACTGCCTTCGACGCCGCGGCGCCGGTGAAGGCCGCCACGGGCCGCATCTTTCCGTAGCCCATGACCGTGGACGTCACCGTGCCATGGGCGTCCCGCGATTCGACCAGGTTGCCGTAGGCGTCGTAGCCGGTGGCCACCTGCCGGTCGATCCACTCGCCCGTACCCGCCTGCCCGTCGCCGTTCCTGTCGAGCCATACCGCGGTGGTGTCCGGCATGACGATGGCACCGCTGTTGAACCGTCCGTAGCGGTATCTCGTGGATTGCAGCCTCCTGCCGGATCCGTCCTTGACGGTGACCACGCGGGGCCGGTCTAGGATATGGGCGCGCTCCAGGAACACGTCCTCGGGGTCGCCTGAGCTCATCCCGGTGACCACGATGTCTTTGGCGTACACCCTGATCTTGCGGTACACGGCCTGCTGCGGCTTGTGCACCGCGGCGCGCAGCTCGAGGCTGACGCGGGCGCTGTCCGTCCCCGACGGCACGGGCACGAGGACGTCGAAGGTTTTTTCCTGCGGATCGGGCAGTCCTCCGCCTGCGGGCACATTGTGCGTGAACGAACCCGCCGCGTAGGAACCGCCGTCCTTCCAGTCTACGGTCACCACGGCGCGGGCGTACATGTTGCCCGTGCCCTGCAACTGGTCGGTCCCGAGGACGCCTCTGATTCGAAGGACGTCATGGTCCGTCACGGCGAAGCGGCGGCCCTCGAAGTCGTAGACGCCCACGCTCTCGATGCCCGAGTCCGCGTTCAGGAACGCCTCCACCGTGGCCGTGGGCGGATCATCCCGGCTCAGGAAGGCGGCGTGGACCCGGTCGCCGGCCGACAGGGCCGTATTGAGGACCGGCTGTCCGAAGGAAAGGGTCACCGGACTGCTCGTCACCTGGTCGGCGTGATAGCTGGTCTCGGTAACGCGTAGCGTATGTGTACCCGACTTGAGTGTTTCGTTGGCAACAAGGCCGTTCCTGGCGTTGTGCGTCCGCACGGTCGTAGTGCTCACCCTGTCCCTGGTGGTGGTGAGCGTATCGGCCCTGGTCCAGTACGCCTGCTGGGGGATGCCCCGGTGGTAGTACCACTCCCAGTCGCCGGTCCAGGTGCCCGCCGCCGTGACCCGCCAGTCCGTCCGCTCGCGTTGGATCACGGTTCCGGTGGCGTCGTAGTAGGTGGTTTCCTCGAGGAGACCCCGGCGTATGTCGCGTTCGGACTCATGCTTCTTGTTCGTGGCCGAGAGGCCCAGGGCGTTAAGGTCGGCCTCGCCCACGTAGTCGCGCCGTATCTTGCCGTGGCCGCCGGGCAGGACCTCGTCCACCACGGGGAAGGTGATGCGCCGCATGCGCCTGCTGTCGACGGTATCCATGACCGGGACGGTCTCCACATAGGTGAACGCCGTGGTGTCCGGCGGGACCGGCCCCCCGCTGCCGTCGGCGTCCCATATCCGGTGTTTGATGCGCCGCGAACGCGCGAAGAAGGCCTCGTCGAAATTGATATGTTTGGCCCAGGTGGTGTCGGGTTTGGGAACCTGTTCGTAGCCTATCTGAAGCTCACCGCCCGTGGGCGTGACCATCTTCGTCATGCGGTAGCTGTCCGCAAGGGTGTTGGTGAAGCGGTACGGCGGCAGCTGGTCCGCGGCGGCGCGTCCCGTGCCCATGACGGCGATCTCTTCGAGCAGGAGCGTGCGCGCGTCATCGCCCGAGGCCACCGCGGGCCGGGCCGGACCACCGTTGGTGCCGTCGTAGCGGAACACGTAGCGGGCAATCTGATTGCCATCAGGAACTGTGGCGGTCAGGGCCCCGTCCGTGACGGTCAGGGCGTCGAGGCGGTGTGCGCTCGAAAGACCGTCGTACATCCGGTAGCTGCGGTTGTCATTGATCAGGTAGTGTCCGTAGGGCAGGGTCTCGCCCGCGGGCGTATCGAAATAGTTGTCGTAGGTGATCTTCACCGCCGAGTCGGCGTTGAGCGGCGTATGCGTGGCGATATGGATGTCGGGCCTGGCGCTCGTCTCGGTCCTGATCTTCCTTGCCACCTTGCCGTCTGAACCTGCGAGGATGACCTCCGAGAGGTGCGCCGTGTTGAACGTCTTGACCACGATGAGGTCGTTGAGCGTGCCGCCGACGGTGATCCCGTTGGGAAAACGCGGATCGATGTCGGCGTTGTCCAGCAGGTTGCGGAACGACCGGGTGGCTTCGGCGCGTTCCCCGGCGCGATGGCGCACCGTGGTCACCGGGCCGTCGGAGGCATACCGGAACCGGATCGTGTTGCCGGCCTGGTCGCGGATCTCGGCCAGGTTCCACTGGTACACCAGTTCGGGCTGCATCTCATTGAAACCTCCCTGCTGCACGGCGCCCCCCTTGACGGTCTGGTTCATGCCGTAGTCCCGGCCCGCGATCGTAACCGCGCCGAAGGTGTAGATCAGGCCCGATACGGTCTTGACCGTCCAGGTGGAGGAAAGCGGCGCCGACCGGTCGTAGTTCCACCTGATGTCCATGAAGCGACGGTTCTCGGCGTAGTACACGTTGGTGGGAGCCCGGGAGGAGCTCGTGCCGGTGGAACGGGTCGATTCCTCCAGCTGTCGCACGAGACGATGCGAGCCGCCGGGCAGCACCAGGGACAGGTTGAAGGAAAAGGGATGGTTCACCGGGCTGCTCAGGTCCGTCAGGTCGTAGCCGCCGGTAACCCTGATCGCGCCGAACTCCAGGTTCCAGCCCAGGCCCACCCACGTGGCGTTGTTCAGCGTCACCGTGCCCTTGCTGATCGTGGACGTCTGCTCCGCAGTGCCCAGCTTGATCAGCCGGTCCGTGCCGGTCACCGCGCTGCTGTAGCGCATGGTTAGAGGCAGGGACATGCCGCCCGCGCCCTCTACCTCGCCCAGCGGCAGGACATAAGACCAGTGCCCTGAGAAATAGTCGACCTGGTCCGCGTCGACAATGCCGGAGAGGCTGTCGAAGTCATAGGCGCTCTTGGAAGCGTCCGCGGGCGTCTCCTGGCCGCTTGCGACCAGCGCCGACATGGTGAGCAGGACGATGCCGATGAGCGTCCGGGCGATAAAACAGTGCATGGGTCTTTGCATGATGAACTCCTTTATATATGGATATAGCGGTTTTGTGGTTGAATGATGCGATCGTCGGTATCGTTTGCATGATCCGGCTGCATCCGGTCACGGCGGTTTCCACGGCATATGGCGGGCCGCGTTCCCGGCGGTCCCCGGAACTGGCTGATAAGGGACGGGCGCCTCGTGAGACGGCGGGCAGGCATCGTATCTCTGGTAAGACGGCGGGTGCCGGCGGAAAGCGCGGACGTGATGCGGCCTTGCAGGGGAGTGCCGGTGCCCGAACCTCAATGAAAAGCCGGCAGGCCGCGCCGGCGTCCGGCCTTGCTCCTGCGAATCAGATTCTGGATGTGAGATTGCGGTTCTTGCGGACATGGAAAATCCCCGTGCGTGCTTTCTGCGATCAGAAGTAGCACGGGGATGCTGAAGGTCCGCGGGGTGCGGGTCCGCTGAAGGGACGCGAGGGTATTCTGATGCGGCCAGTCGTTACGCCCGTGTCATGGGCATGATGATATACTATATATATGATTAGTAATTGTCCAAGCCTGTTTTTTAAAAATCATTATTACTGCCATTCCTGGCTCTGATCTTTCGACGCTCCCCGGTTTCTTGCCCTGCACCTGCGGGGCGCGATCTACCCAGCCGGCATATCCTTGTGACACTCCCGCAAATCCGTTGACGCAACGGCCTCTTCCGCTTAGTTTTCCCATTATTTGCAATTCCGGAATCTCATTGCAAAAGTTCCATCCCCTCACCCCGCGGAGCCCCCGTGAACGTCATCTGCGTCTGCCTGGACACCTTTCGCGCCGACATCATCGGCCCGGGCAGGAAGTACAGTCACGCGCACACGCCCAATCTCGACGCCTTCCATGGCAGCGGCATCCGGTTCAACCGCGCCTTCGGCGAAGGACAGCCCACGCTGCAGGTCCGCCGCGCCCTGTTCACCGGGATGCGCAGCTTCCCGTGGCGGTACAACTTCGATCGGCGCGGCCACTGGCACCATGCGCCTGGCTGGCACAAGATCCCGCCGGAGCAGGACACGATCGCGGAGGTGCTGCTGGAACGGGGGTACCTGACGGCCCTCATCGCCGATACGTACCACATGTTCAAGCCCACCATGAACTTCTCCCGGGGTTTCGCTCACCTGGATTTCGTGCGGGGCCAGGAATCGGACAACTGGAAGAGCGGCGATCCCGCGCTGGTCGAGGCGCAGTTCGCCCGGCACGTGCGAGCGCCCGTGGACATGTCCCGGCACGCGGGCCTGGTCAACTACCTGCTGAACCAGCGCCACAGGAAGGACAAGGACGACTACCAGTGTGCACGGGTGTTCAACTCGGCCTGCGCGTGGCTTGCGGACAACCATACGGCGGGGCCCTTCTTCCTGTGGGTCGACAGCTTCGATCCCCACGAGCCCTGGGATCCACCGCCGGCGTACGCCGACCGGTACTTCGAACACGACGGCCTCGATTTCATCGTGCCCGGTCCCGCTTACGCGGTTGACGGCTCGGGTGGTCCAGGGGGATCAGACGGGTCAGGCGAGTCAGATCGACCAGGCAGTCCAGGCGGCCCAGGCCGACCATCGGAAGCGGAACTCCGGCGCATCGAGGCGCTGTACCTCGGGGAGGTCACCCTCGTGGACGAGTACGTGGGCCGGCTGCTGAACGCGGTGGCGGACCTGAACCTCCTCGATGAGACCATGATCGTGATCCTGTCGGATCACGGAACCCAGTTGCTGGACCAGGGGAGATTCGGCAAGGGGCCGGACGAATTGCATCCCTTCAATACCCGGCTCAACCTCATGATGCGCGTACCCGGCGGACCGACGGACGTTGACGTGGACGCCTTTGTGCAGAACCATGACCTCATGCCGACTTTGCTCGGTCGGCTCGGGGTCCGGGCGGACTGGACGGACGGGGAGGACCTGTGGCCGCTGGTCACGGGTGAGAAGGCCACCGTCCGTGACCGCATCGTGACCGGGTGGGCATCCTTCGTCACGGGCAACGCCGTGGGCCGGGCCAGCGTGCGGGATGATCGCTGGAACTTCTGCACGTCGGTGGGCTACGAGGACGAGGCGGGCGATGAGCTCTTCGATCTGGAACGTGACCCGGAAGAGCGGCAGAATGTCGCGGGATCGCATCTCGACATCGTCTCGGCGCGCCGCGGCGACGTGGAGGCGGTCCTGGGCCAGCCCCTCCCCGGCCGGATGGTGGAGGTATGCGATCCCGCCCCGGCGCCCATGACGCACTGGCTGGAGCAACGGTTGCGGAAGGGGCAGGACTGAACCGCGGATTGAACCACCGGGGGTATGTTTCGGTATCGGCATCGGTGGCGACCGTACCGGCCTGAGGATACGAAACATATCGACATCGGCGCTGACGGCGCCGGCCTGAGGATACGAAACACATCGACATCGGCGCTGACCGCGCCGGCCCGAGATACGCGATTCATGGGAACCTGGGGATTCACACCTCATGTACAATTGTACAATTGTACAATTGAGTCGTCATAAAGGATCATCATGCGGTTAGCGAACAAGGCCGCCATCGTAACGGGCGCAGGGGACGGGATAGGACGCGGGATCGCGCTGGCGCTCGCCCGGGAAGGCGCCGCGGTGGCGGTGTGCGACATTAACACCGAAACCGTTGCGGAGACCGGCCGCCTGGTCGCGGACGCGGGCCGGCCCGTCCTGGTGGAGTCGCTGGACATCACCGACCACGGCCGGGTCAGATCCTTCGTGGACGATGCGGCTTCCCGGTTCGGCCGGATCGACGTCCTGGTCAACAACGCCGCCATCATGCCGGTCAGCCCCATCGAGGACCAGGATGAGGAGACCATGTCCCGCATCCTCTCCGTCAACCTGCTGGCGCCAGTTGTGTTCAGCAAGTACTGCATTCCGCATATGCGGGCGGCAGGCGGCGGATCGATCATCCACATGGCCAGCGTGACGGGCCATAACGGCCATCCGGGCGTGGCCGTCTACGGGGCGACGAAGGGCGGATTGATCGCCCTGGCGCGGGGCCAGGCCATGGAGCTTGCCGAATACCGGATCAGGGTCAACACGGTTTCGCCGGGCACGGTGGATTCGCCCATGCTGCACAACTTCGTGAAGGAGAACGCCGGGGACCCGGAGGCGGCGCTCAGGGCTTTCGACCGCCTGCACCCCATCGGCCGGGTCGCCACCATCGATGAGGTCGCCAACGTATTCGTGTTCCTGGCGAGCGACGAATCCAGCGACATCACGGCGACGGACATCCGGTGCGACGGCGGCTACGCGGTCCAGGGCCGGCAGCCGACGGAATAGCGGCAAGGAACGATTCGTCCGTCTTCAGCCGCCTGGCTACGCGGTCCAGGGCCGGCAGCCGACGGAATAGCGGCAAGGAGAACCTATGTCAGTAGGGGTTTGCGCATACTCGTTCAACACGGGATATGACGCCTTTCAACTCATGGACATGGCCGTCGAACACGGCCTCGTCGGTGTAGAGTTTCCAGCCGAGGACTGCCTGCCCGATCTGTCCCCGGCCTCGCTGGAGCGAGCCCGTGCCCGTGCCGAGGAAAGCGGGCTGTTCGTCGTGGCGGACGGCGGCCAGGTCGAGGGCGAAATGTTGCGGCGTCTGATTCCCGCGGCCGCGGCCCTCGGCGCCCCTACGTTGCGCGTGGTCATGAGCGGCGTGCTCGGCGGCGACCGCCGGCCGCTGTCGGGCCGGTGGAGCGCCCATCTCGCCGGGTGCCGTGATATCCTGTGCGAGGCGTTGCCCCTGGCAGAAGAACACGGGGTCGTCATCTCGGTGGAGAATCATTCAGACGCCACGTCCCACGACATGCGCTGGCTCTGCGAAGAACTGAACAGCGCGTACATCGGCATCACGCTCGATGTGGGCAACGTGCTGGCAGTCTGCGAGGAACCCTTCGGATACACCGAACGCCTCCTTCCGTATCTGCGGCATGTCCACCTAAAGGACTATACGATTCATCCCTCCGACGAGGGATACCGCATCGCGCGGTGTTCGCTGGGCAGCGGCGTGGTCGACTACCCCGGCCTGCTTTCCCTGATCGACGGATACCGGGGCCAGCGTGGCCAGCCTGGATCGGAGGGCGCGCAAGATCGGCTAGCTCAGCACGACCAGCGCGGCCCGGCGGATCAATCCGGCCCGGCGCCCCAGCACGGCCCGGCGGGCGAGATCACGAAAACCATCGAGCTGGGCGCCATCTACGCCCGGCATGTGCGCATGCTCATGGAAGACTACTGGGCGGAATACCCGGATCGCGACGTCAGGGACATGCTGCCGTTTCTGCGGCTGTACTGGTCCCACGTCCGCCCCGGCGGGGAAGACTGGCGCACGCCCAGGGAGAAGGACGAATCCATCGAGGCCCTGAAGGCGTACGAGACGCGGGAGTTCGAAGAAAGCGTCGCCTATCTGAAGGAAATCGGAGCCGTCCGGACAGACTCCGGCACATCCTGAACCGAACCAGGCAGGTCGATTCATGAGCTTCTCCTTTCATCCCGGTGACCATTTGAAAAGAAGGCGGTTGAAATGAACATGGAACGCCTGGACCAATCCGACATGCACGGATCCATCGGATCGATACCCGACCAGATGGAGGCGGCCTGGAAGGAAATGGCGGGACGCACTTTCCCCGACGCCTGCCGGGATGTCCACCACGTGGTCGTGGCGGGCATGGGCGGATCGGCCCTGGGCGCCCACCTGATACAGGACGTCTTCCGCGACCGGCTGCGCGTGCCGGTAACCATTGTATCCGATTACGCGGCGCCTTCGTGGATCGACGAGCGGACGCTCATCGTGCTGTCCAGCTATTCCGGCGGCACGGAAGAAGTGATGGCCATGGCGGAATACGGCGCGTCCAGGGGGATACCGATGATCGCCCTGACCACGGGGGGCGAACTGGAATCGTTCGCCGCGCGCCATGGGCTGTCGGCCGTAGTGTTCGGCAGCGAGCTAAATACCTGCGGTCAGCCACGGATCGGCCTCGGCTACGCGGTCACCTATCTCCTGGCGATGTTCCGGCAACTGGGGTTCGTGGAGCTTGCCGGAACCGAGGTAACGGGCGCCCTCATGCTCCTTCGGGAGACCAACCCGGTCTACGCGGCGCCCGGAGCGGAGAACCCCGCCTATGAACTAGCCTGGGCTACGCGGGGGAAGTCGGTCCTGATCATGGCTTCCGAGCATCTCACGGGCAACGCCCACATCCTGGCCAACCAGTGGAACGAGAACGCCAAGAACCTGGCCGCGTGGTTCGCCATACCGGAACTGAATCACCACCTGCTCGAAGGCATGACCCACCCTGGGGAGCATAGGGACGGGACCGCCGCCGTGCTGATCCAGTCCGGCCTGTACGATCCGCGCAACCGGCGCCGCCACGAGATCACCCGCACGCTGCTCGAGCAGCAGGGGATCGCGTGTTCCGTCGTAACGCCCCGGGGAGAGACGGCGCTCGAGCAAGCCTGCGATCTGCTCCTGCTCGGCACCTACGCCAGCTTCTACCAGGCGCTCTTGAACGACACCGATCCGTCGCCCATACCCTGGGTCGATCAGTTCAAGCGACTGATGGCATCCAAAGACGGTAAGGTATGAGTGAAATCGTCACCTACCTGCGGGGAAAGACGCTGCTGATCACCGGCGCCACCGGTTTTCTTGCGAAAGCGGTCGTGGAGAAGATCCTGCGGTGCGCCCCGGAAGTCGGCCGCATATACCTGGTCGTCCGGTCCCGCCGCAGGAAGGACGGCACCACGCTGTCGGCGCGGGAACGGGTGGAGGAAGAGATCCTCCAGTCCGCCGCCTTCGCCCGGCTGCGCGAGACCCACGGCGATCGTTTCGCGGAGGTGATGAATGAAAAGGTCCACGCCGTCGAGGGCGATCTTACCCTGGACCACCTCGGTCTGGAGCCGGACCTGTATCGCCGGATCGCGGCGGAAGTCGACGTCGTGCTCACCTGCGCGGCTTCCGTGACCTTCGACGAAGAAATCGACGCCGCCCTCCAGCTCAATACCCTCGGCGCGCGGCGCATGCTGGATTTCGCCAAGTCGTGCGGCGACGCCACGCTGGTTCACGTCTCGACGGCCTACGTCAACGGACAGAGCAAGGGACGGATTCCCGAAGCCCCGCCCCGACCGGACTGGTCCATGGCCCAGGAAATGGGGCGAAGCGACGCGCCTTTCGACCTGGAACGGGAAATCCGGGACATACTCGCCCGGGCGGATGAGATCCACGACGACTCCCGTTCGCCGGGACAGCAGGAGCGTTTCAGGAAGATGGCGCTGCAGCAGAACCCGAGCCCCACGCAGCGCTGGCTCGACGCCCAGATGGAGACCTTTCGCAAGCGCTGGCTCAAGGAACGGCTCATCGAAGAGGGCATGCGCCGGGGGCAGCAGTGGGGTTGGCACGACAGCTATACCCTGACGAAGGCCATGGGCGAACAGTTGATTGTCAAGCACCGGGGCGACCTGCCCACGGCCATCATTCGGCCGTCCATCGTGGAAAGCGCGCTGGTCGAGCCGGAACCGGGATGGATCGAGGGGCTCAAGGTGGCCGACCCGCTCATCGACGCGGTGAGCAAGGGGCGCCTGCCGGACTTCCCCGGCCAGAAAGACATGATCGTGGACATCATCCCGGTGGACATCGTGGCCAACACGACCCTGGCGGCCATGGTGCGCAAGGCCCGCGAAGGCGGGATCGGCGTGTATCATGTATCGACGGGCGACCGGAATCCCGTCCTCTTCCACCAGGCCTTCGAATATTCCTACGAGTACTTTCAAAAGAACCCGCGCCTGAACCGGAACAACGAGCCCATACCGATCCAGCGGTGGACCTACCCGACCCTTGGCCAGTTCCGGCGCCGGTACAACCTGCGCTACGTCTACCCCCTGAACGCCGCGTTGTGGACGTTGAACCGCTTCACCCGGATCACCTTGCTGAACAACCTGAAGCGCAGAATCACCGTGATGAAGTCGGCGATCTCGCGCATGCTGTACTACGCCGCGATCTACAGTCCCTACACGTCCCTGGAATGCACCTTCGAGACGGACCGCACGGTCAGGTTGCACGAGAGTCTGGATCCGGAGGACCGGCTGCTCTTCAACGGCGACGTATCCAGGATCCACTGGAAGACGTATTTCCAGGAGATCCATATCCCCGGCCTGAAACGCCACGTGCTGAAGACCGATGAGCCGAAGCCCGCGGTCACGGAAGAAGAGGAGGTGGCGGAGCGGTCCGGGTTCGCCCAGGCCGGAGAGGACGCCCTGCCCCATCTCGATACGCTGACGGACATACTGGCCAAGAGCGCGGACATGTACGGAGACAAGACCGCGCTGCAGATGCCACGGGACGATGGCTGGATCCGCTATTCCTTCAAGGACGTATTCGCCCTGGCCGGGCACATCGGCTGGCAGTGGCGGTCCAGCGGCCTGCATTCGGGTGACCGGGTCTTGCTCTTCTCGGAGAACCGGCCCGAATGGGGAATCGCCTGTTTCGCCGGGATGGTGGCCGGGGCCGTGCTCGTGCCCGTGGACCGCCGCTCGACGCCCCAGGAAGTATGGCGCATCGCCCGGTTTACCGAAACGAAGGCCATTCTCTGCACGGAGAGCGGTCACGCATTGCTCACGGCGTCGGCTGAGCCCGGCGGCGAACCGGCTGAGCCCGGCGGCGACGTCATGTTCTGGAACATCGAAAACTACGGACTGCCGTTCGACGCGCCGCGAAGGTCCGCGTCGCCCGTCACACTGAACGAGGAGCCGCCCCCCTGGGCGCCGGTGGATCCCGATACGCCGGCAGCCATCATGTTTACCCGGGGCATGGCGGCCGAATCCCACGGCGTGGTCCTGACCCATCGGAACTTCGTTGCGAACCTGCTGTCCCTTGCCGAGATCCTGCGCGCCTACCGGACCGACCATTTCCTTTCCCTGCTGCCGATGAGCCAGGCCCTGGAGTTCACGGGCGGCTTCCTCATGCCGTTCTACGCGGGGGCGACCATTACCTATACCACGTCGGTAAGGCCGCGGTCCCTGGTCGGCCTGATGGATGAAACCGGGGTCAATTGCCTGATCGCTGCGCCACGGTTATTCGGGCTGTTGCACGGGTCGCTGCGACAGACGGCCGAGAAAAACGGCGAAAGCGTCGTTTCCCGCATGCGGCTGCTGGTCAGCGGCGGCGGCACGCTCGATTCTGATCTGTACCACGCCTACCGGGAGATCGGCCTGACGATCCACGAGGGATACGGGCTCACGGAAGCGGCCCCGGTCGTTACCGTAAACCCCATGGACCGAAGCAAGCCGTCCTCCGTCGGTGTAGCCCTGCCGGCGGTAGACATTGAAATCCAGGCCCCCGACAAGGAAGGCAACGGCGAGATCATCGTGCGCGGGAACAACGTCATGCAGGGGTACTACAGGAACCCTACGGCGACGGAGAACCGCCTCCGCGGCGGGTGGCTTCACACGGGGGACATCGGGCGCATCGACCGTGACGGCTATCTGTACATCATGGAGCGCCTGGGCCAGGCAACCGGGTCCACCGGCGCCGCCGGGTCCACCGGGTCTGCCGGGTCTGCCGGGTCCGCCGGGCCCGCCGGATCCGCGCCAGGAGGCCCGGAAGGAGCGGCCGGTCGACGGGCGGGACGCTTCGTAAACGGCCGGGAACACGCCGCGACGGCCTTCTTCGACGTGGACGGCACCATCGTGGACGCTACGATCGTACACTACTACGCATTTTACAGGACCTGGGGGTATTCCTCCCTGCGACGCCTCCTCTGGACCATTGGATTCCTGCCGAAAGTCCTCTATTACATCGTCCTGGACAAGATCAGCAGGAGCCGTTTCATCCAGGCGTTCTACCGGCAGTACCGGGGTTTCGGTCGCGGGGAATGCGTTTCGAGGAGCGAACAGCTTTTCGAAAAAGTCATGCGTCCACGCATGTACGCCGGGGCCGTCGATCGCATTCGGGCGCACCAGCAACGGGGTGAGCGCGTGGTCCTGGTCACCGGGTCCCTGGATTTCGTCATGGAGCCGCTGGCGGATTACACCAAGGCGGACGACCTCATCGCCCTTTCCATGAAGGAAGACGACGGCCGGCTGACCGGGGAGACGGAAGGCCCGCCCATCGGTGACGAGGCGAAGGCCCGAATCGTCCGGGATTACGCCGAGCGCCGCGGTATCGACCTGGCCCGGTGCTATGCCTATGCCGACAGCAGTTCGGACGAGCCCATGTTGAGCGTGGTAGGGCACGCCGTCGCCGTGAACCCCGGCGGGAAGCTGAAGAAGGCCGCCGATGCCGGCGGATGGGAAGTCGTGCACTGGACCCATGTATGAAAGCCGTACAGTACATCAAGAGCGTACCCCGGTACCTGTTCGTCCGCACCCTCGGCCACCGGCGCCCCCGCTCGGCCACCGGCGCGCTGTCGTGCATCCGCATGGCGGACGTCGATCCCCCCTCGCTTCCGACGCCTGAATGGATGCGGGTCAGGCCGCTGTTGAGCGGAATCTGCGGATCGGATCTTTCCACCATTCGGGCGAAAGGCAGCCCCTATTTTTCGCCCCTGATCTCCGCGCCTTTTGTCCTGGGTCACGAAGTGGTAGGCGAGGTGGAGGAGACCGGTGCAGGTCCCGGGGACGTTTCCCGGGGCGACCGCGTGGTGATCGAACCCGGACTCTGCTGCGCCGTCCGGGGAATCCACCCTCCTTGTCCGTCCTGCAGGGAAGGAGACTTCGGCCTGTGCGAGATGGTCACGCACGGAGACATTTCCCCAGGGATACAGACGGGGTACTGCAGGGACACGGGCGGTGGATGGAGTACGTCTCTGGTGGCGCACCCCTTCCAGGTCCACCGGGTGCCCGATCGGCTTTCCGACGAGGAAGCGGTCCTGGTCGAGCCCTTCAGCTGCTGCCTGCACGCCGTGCTCAAGTCCTTCCCCGGTGACGACGAGACCATCCTGGTGATCGGCTGCGGCGCCATCGGACTCCTCACCATCGCGGCCGTCCGGACCCTCGGCGGTAAGTGCCGCATCCTCGCCGCCGCGCGTTATCCCCATCAGCAGGCCCTGGCGGCCGCCCTCGGCGCCGACCGCGTCATCGGCCGGGGCGAAGACCTCTACGATACGGTCAGCGAAGTGACGGGGGCGGAGATCCACCGGCCCGAGATCGGGAGGCCCGTATTCATCGGCGGCGTGCGCCGGACCTTCGACTGCGTCGGTTCGTCGCGCACCATCGATGACGCGCTACGGCTGACCGGCTCCGGCGGCGTCGTTACCGTCGTGGGCATGCCGGGCATTCCCTCCGGGATCGACTGGACCGCGGTGTGGTACAAGGAATTGAAGGTGCAGGGGGCCTACGCGTACGGGACGGAGGAACACGAAGGCCGATCCGTCCGGACCTTCGACCTGGCAATGGATCTGATCGCGTCGGAGAAGGTCGGCCTTAAACCCCTCGTGACAGACCTCTTCCCCCTGAAGGAATACCGGAAGGCCATCGGCCGGGCCCTGGAAGCCGGCCGGCACGGCGCCGTCAAGGTGGCCTTCGACCTGAGAAACGAACCGGGGTCGTAAGTGAGTTGGGCGCCGCCGGCGCTATCAACTGAAACCGCGCGAATCGGAGCACACTCGTGCCCTACCTGAAGTTGTTGCACGCAAAAGACCCGCAAGTCCATGTCCTGTCGAGGGATGTCACTACCCTGGGCCGTTCCGGCGAGGCCGATATCGCCATAGGCGGCGACCGGGGCGTGTCGAAGCTGCATGCGCGTATCGAACCAGAGGTGTCGGGCTACGCCATCGTGGACCTGGACAGCCGGAACGGGACCTACGTCAACGACCATAGGGTTGGGGGCGAGCCCGCCCCGTTGCTTCCGGGTGACCACATCCGGATCGGCCGGACGATCCTGGTCTTCGAGGCGGGAGAACATGCAGGAGCGGGGGCCGCGGCAGGCGCGGACGAACCCCCGGCGCAACCGTCCCTCTTCCGGGCGGATCAACTACCCTATACGCTGGCCGGCAGTAAGCCGGGTCGCCGGCGCGGCGACGCCGGCGGACAACTGCTGAAGCTCACGGCACTGAGCAAGGCCGTCATGACAGTGCGCAGCGAAGCGGAACTGGGAGACCTCGTGACCCGGCGTCTGCTGGACTGGCTGGACGCGGACTGCTGCGCGGTCGTCCACCCCCGGGAGTCTGAAGTAGGGTACGAACTGGACGTCCGCGCCCTCGCCACGCGAACCGGGGAGGAAGACCGGGAGATCTCGATCAGCACGACGGCGGTGAATCAGGCCCTGGAGAACCGCATGGCGTCGATCACGACCAACGCCATGGAGGATGACCGGTTCAGGGACCGGCAGAGCGTCATCGTCCGCGGGCTCGCGTCCATACTATGTGTGCCCCTGTGGCACGAGGACCGCGTGTTTGGCCTGGTGTACCTCGATTCTTCGGATCCGACCGCGCGGTTTACCGTGGATCATCTCGGCCTGGTCAGCGCGGTGGCCAATCTGGCCGCCATAAAAATCGATAATCTGCGCCTGTTCGACGCCGCCGTGGCACGGAGCGCGCTGGACAAGGAACTGGCCCTGGCCGGCGAGATACAGGCGGGCCTGCTGCCGGGCGAAAGTTATGCCTTCAATGCGCTGGCATGCGCGGGCGCCCATGTATCCTGCGAGGAGATCGGCGGGGACTACTACGATTTCATTCCCTACAGCGACGACGTTCTAACGGTGACGATCGCCGACGTGACCGGCCACGGTCCGTCCAGCGCCCTGCTGATGGTCGCGTGCAAGACCATGCTGACCACGCTCATCGACATCGGCATGCCGCTGGTGGAACGCGTCGGCAGGTTGAACGAATACATGATACACCATTCCGCGGGGAGCCAGTTCATTACCTTTTTCCACGCCGATATCGATACCCGGACGAAAACCTTGCGTTATTGCAACGCCGGGCATAATCCGCCCATGCTCCTGTCGCGGGACGGGCCGGTTCAGAAGCTGCATTCCGTTACGCCGCCGTTGGGGATCGCCGCAGTTTCTTTTGAGAAGGAAACGGTACGGTTTGAACCCGGGACCAAGCTGGTCATGTATACCGACGGCGTCACCGAGGCGGCCGGCCCCGACGGCGAACTGTACGAAGAACGCAGGCTGGAGTCTCTGCTCGCGGAGCACAGGCATCAGAACGCGCGGGATTTGAAGGACACCGTCATGGCAAAGGTGTTCGATTTTTCCGCGGGATCCAGGCAATGTGACGACGTCACCTTGGCCGTGGTGGAACACACCTGACGTCCCCGTCCCGGCGGATTTCAAGGATTCCGCCGGCGTCCAGGCGGCGTGCCGTCTAAATCCAGCCGTGATCGATGTTTACCGGCGTGCCGGACTGCTGGTGCGTCCAGTTTCCACCGCTGGCCAGCGGGATTTCCCTGCCTGAAATGGATGACTGTTCGGCGGCGAACAGGATCTCCATGATATGGCGGCCCCATTCCCCCGGCGTGGGCGGCTCTATGTCATAGCGTATCGCCTCGATAAACCCCTTCCACTCGTTGTACATGGGATGGGGCGGATCGTCGAAGGGCACGTCCTCCCACTTGTTGCCCTTGCCTACCCTGACGTACTTCTCGCCGGATTCGCAGAAGCGCAGCGAACCGTTGGCGCAGATCACCTGGCATTCGTGGTTGGGACCGCCATCGGCGTAGCCGACGGCCACCGCCACGCCAGCCGTGCCGTTCTTGTAGCGGATGAAGGCCGTGGCGGAGTCGTCCGCGGCCTGGTAGTGCGCCCGGTTGCCGATGGAGGCGGAGACCGAGACCGCCTGCGAGGCCATGACCCAGGACAGCCGGTCCACCACGTGGACCCCGTTGGTCATCCACATGCCGCCGCCGTGGTACCGGCTGCGGTACTGGGGCCTGCGGCCACCGTACCCCCAGTGCTTGGACATGTAGCACACCGCCGTGATGGCCGGTCCCAGGACGCCGGAATCCAGGATTTCCTTGGCCTTGACGCTGGTTCCGTAGAAATGCTGCGTCAGCCCCACCATGAGCTTGACGCCGTTGGCGGACGCGGCGGCGATCATGTCGTCGCACTGGTCCAGGCTGATGGCCATGGGTTTCTCCACCAGGACGTGCTTGCCGGCGTTGCAGGCGTCCACGGTCAACCTGTGATGCAACTGGTGGCCGAGGACGACGGCCACCGCTTCGACTTCGTCGTCCGCCAACAGCTCCGTGTGGGTGGCGTACCCCCTGGGTATGTCGTACTTTTCCATGTATTCGCGGCGCTTATCCTCGAGCAGGTCGGCGACCGCCACGATCTCCACACCGTCCTGGTTCGCGATGGCTTCGCAGTGGGATCGCGCGATCCCGCCCAGTCCGATGATGCCGACACGCAGGTTAGACACGGGCGATGCTCCTTTGATGGGTGCATGGAAGTGGGTCGGCGGCGGTGCGGACTGCCCTTATCGCCGGTATGTTCTTCGTTGCCAGCTGTATCAGGTCTTTGTATTTTAACCGAAATAAAAGTCGACGAGCACGAATCAGTGACTGTTCAAAAACGGAGGGACATCATGGTTTTTGCTTTTGATCTAACTCAATTCATCTTCCTGGCAGTTGGATTGTTAATCGGGTTTATGGCAGGACGGGTTTCCCTGGTATTGGGGATATCCTTCCGGCGGATCAACGACAATTAATATATGCCGCCGTGAATCCCGGACCGGCCGAGTTCGAGCAGACGGCGACGTGTATTAACACTGTAGCTTAAACGGGTGTACCTTTTGAGGTTGAACACTACAATTCGTTTTCTGTAATCTGTGCGATCCTCATCAAGTGTGCCTGCAATCCACGTTTTAGAGTTGCATTCCCATGAACCGGAACCGAAATGCGGGCGACTTCTCCATCTTTGGCATAAATGTGATGACTGCCATTAATTCGTCTGAGTTGCCATCCGTGAAATTCAAGATCCGCCTTCTTCGGCTCGATGTACAATGACTTTGAGTTTCATCGTTCTCCTCGTGTCCCGATTGCGGAAATCACTTCTGCCCGAACCCCGCCATACCATCCTCCAAAACGGAACGTCACGTGCTAGTTGCCTGATGCCTGGCACAGCATAGTGGTCTTTATCAACTCACCTTGGTAGCGCGCCTTCAGACCGCAATGGCGAAGCGATGTGATTATAGTACTACGGTAATTTGTCGGCTGTCAGTTGACAACCGTAAAACGCGGTCGACAGTATCAATTTCTCTCAAACCAGACCGTATGCCTAAAGTGGATCGTTGACACTACTCCCGGCATATGGTCCACATTCCGGGGCAAGTTCAGGTCGCCGTCTTTAGCGGCGTTTTTCGCTCGTTTCGACCAATAGACCGGTGTTGTTCGAGTTTCCCGACAACCCGAGGTGATAGAATGCGATTTCCTTCGGTGCTCGGCAGGAGGTATCTGATAGGTTGACAACCGGGAAGGAAAACACCAAACTTCTGTCACCATAAAGGCATACCATCCGGTATTTATCGGTTCTTGTCATCCGGTCACAACTGACCCCGTGACCTGACAAATTCGAACGCCCAGGGAGCGAATCATGAATCATGTCCGAAAGTACCGACGCATGGGTAAACCAGCCCGCAGCCTGGCCCTCATCGTCCTCATCCAGTTGACCACCCTGACAGCCTACGCCCAGTACATGCCGGTCGGCCCCGATGACGTGGTCGACCTTTCGCCGGTCATTTCGGGGCGCCACTACCAGTACTGGCCGGGCGGCCAGGTCCACCACCAGCCCCTGGTGGTGCCGTACATTGTCCACGGCGCCAGCCCCTGGGCGTCGGACCTGATCATCCTGGACGAGAACACGGCGACGCAGACGGACACCCCGGCCCACATGATGCCGCCCCAGCACAGCGGGCTGCCGAACGCCCATTACTGGGGCGAGTTGACGGTCGAAAAAGTCCCGGCCTGGCAGCTGGTAGGCGAGGTGTACAAGATCGACGGCCGGTCCATGCTCGACCAGGCGCCGGCGGGCGTGAGTCCCCTGTTCACCACTGAGCTCGTCAAGGCAGCCGAGGCAGCCCACAGGCCCATGGGACCGGGCGATGCCGTGCTCTACTGGAGCGGGTACGACGACCGCCACGACCGGCCCGCGCCGAACGACCGCCGCCTGATCGTCGAACCCGTCGCCGGGACGGTACCGGGATGGCCCGCGCCGGATTACGACGCCGCGGAATACGTGGGCAGCCGAGGGGTCTGGCTCATGGGCATCGACAGTCCGAGCATGGGCGGCCTGGGTCCGCCCCGCTACACGGCGCCGGGTCCCGAGGGCATGTTCGAGAACCCCCTCGCGCTGGAAAGCCATCTCGGCCATTTCAAGTACGGCGCCGTCCACACGGAGGGACTGATCAACCTGGACAGAACCCCTAACGGTTCCCTGTACATCGCCCTGCCGGTTAAACACGAGAACTCCCCTACTGTCGAGACGCGGGCCGTCGCCATCACCAACCAGCCCCTGGCCGCGCGCCTGCTCGAGGCCGTCAAGGCGAAACGCGTTGTCGATCTCTCCGTGACGCTGTCCATGGACCGCCCTGTCTGGTGGCCGGGCCGCGGCGTGGGCCGCCACGTCTTTCCCTATTCGAGGGTGCAGCCCGTGAACTACTTCGATGGGCCCTTCGGCCCCTACTGGGTCAACACCCACATCATGGACGCCCACACCGGAACGCACGTGGACCCGCCCGCGCACTACGGCCCGCCGCCCGGTTTCGACGTCGCCGGATATGACGAAACGACCCGCGCGGCGCTGGGGGACTTCGAGGCCGGGCACGGTCCGCTGAAGCGCACGGAGATGACGACGGAGAAGGTCCCGTTGCACCACTTCATGGGTCCCGCCCGGGTCGTCAACGTGCAGCACCGCGTGGGGGCGACCTCCCGGGATGACTGGCCGGCGTCGCCGGTCATCGAGTTGGAAGACGTCAGGCGGCATGAAGATTTATACGGTGATATCGAGGAGGGGGAAGTCGTGCTGTTCCACACCGGTCACACGGACGCCCACTTCCGCCGCTTCGAGCGGGGCCGCGCGGACCAGAGCGTGAAGGCGCCCCTGGACGGCCTGTCCGAGGGCTGGCCGGCGCCGGGTGCGGAAGTTATCACCTACCTGGCAGGGAAAGGCGTGAAGCACGTGGGCATCGACGCGCCCGACATGGGATCGGTGAATGCGGTGGAATCTATGAAGACGCACTGGGCGGCAGTGAACCACGACATGATCTTCACCGAGTATCTGATTGGCGTAGGGCAACTTCCGCCGAAAGGCGCGTTCTACGTCTTCCTGAGCCCCCGGCTCGAAGACAACCACGGCGGACCCGGAAGGGCCATCGCCATACTGCCGTAAGGCGGCGTCTTACGAATCGTCCGCGTCCCGCCCCACCCCCAGGGCGTCCGCGACGCGGTTGATGTAGTTGAACCAGGACGCGATCAGGGTGATCTGCAGGATGGCGACGTCGTCGAATTCCACGGACCGCAGCCCATCGAGATCGGTTTTCTGGATCTTCGTGGCATCCTTGGTGAGCCGGATGACGAAATCCAGCATCGCCCGGTCCTGCACGCCTAGCGGCGCCTTTTCGTAATCATACTTGATCGAATCGACCAGTTCGCCGTCCAGCGTGACCCGACGCAGAAACTCTGCGTGCGAATCAATTCAGTAAACGCATCGGTTGACCGCCGAGACCGCGGTCGAGATCATCTCGTGCTGCCGGCGGGTCAACGGGAGGTCGGGCGACAGCAGCACCCCGAAGGTGGCGAAGGCGTGGTGCAGCGCCTCCGGAATCAGCGAATGCGACGCCACGATGCCGGAAGTGCCGTCGTCGGTGGGATGCACCGGCGTGTCGTACTCCGCCGGATAGAGCGCGCGTTGCGCCTCGAGGGCCGCGAGCAGGCGTTCGTCCCCGTCTGTCGCGGAAACGGTCTTAATCCATGCCATGGTCTTCTCCTGTCTGCCTGTGCCGCGTGGACTGATTTCGGAACACGAGATAGTACACCGGTATCCCCAGGGCGGTCACGCCGACGCCCAGCATGGCCTGCAGCGGACTGTGGCCGAAGAGCAGCACGAGCAGGACCGCGGCGAGGATCAGAAAGACAATCGGCGTGACGGGATAGAAGGGGGTTCGGTACGGCGGCATGTCGGGCTGTCTGCGGCGGATCACGAACAGGCCCGCCACGGTCAGGGCGATGAACAGCACGGCCACGAAGATGAAATAGTCGAGGATCTGGCTGAAGGTCCCCAGCCACACCAGCACCGAAGCAAGTCCGCCCTGGATGGCGATGGCGCGGTAGGGCGTTCCGAAGGTGGGATGGACCGCGCTGGCGAAGCGGAGAAAGACCCCGTCCCTCGCCATGGCGAAGTATACTCTCGGCGCCATCAGCAGCAACCCGGTGAGGCTGCCGGCGATCGAAAGAATGACCACGGAGGAAAACAGAATGCCGCCGCTGCGGCCGAAGAGCACTTCACCGGCCTGCGCGGCGAAGGTCTCGTCGCTCGTGACCTGGGATACGGGTACGAGGTACATGAAGACGGCGCTGGGGGAGATATAAGTCAGCGGTACGATGGCCACCGCCAGCAGCAGCGCCCCGGGCAGGGTCCTCGCCGGATCGCGGATTTCTCCGGCCACCTTGTTCAGGTCCCACCATCCCGCAAAGGCGAAGAAGGCGCCCACGATGCCGCCGGCAAGGGCGCCGAACAAAGGACCCGAATCCGCCGGCCGCTCCACGAAAGGCGTGAAGTTCGACCAGTCGCCGAGTCCCAGGCCGAACCCCAGGATGGATATGACCGCGAGCACGCCGACTTTGAACACGGTCAGCAGGACGATGATCCAGGCGCCGATGCGCACGCCGTAGATGTTGACGCCCGTAAGGACGACCAGCGTGGCGATGGCCAGCAGCTTCATCGCGACCGGATCCATCGGGTATATGTGGCCCGCGTAGCTCGCCAGTCCGGTCGCGAGCGTCGCCGTGATGCCGGGGTCGAGCACCATCAGCGACATCCACCCGTAGAGAAAGGCCGTCGGGGTGCCGTAGGCTTCGCGGAGATAGATGTATCCGCCGCCCGCGTGGGGATAACGGGAGGCCAGTTCCCCGAAGCAGAGCGACCCGCACAGGGCCATCCCCGCCATCGCCAGCCAGATGGCCAGCAGCAGGAGGGGCGATCCCAGGGACTTGGCCATCCCGGCGGGCACCAGGAAGATACCCACGGCGATCATGCCGCTGATGACCATGGCCGTGGTCGGCCAGATGCCCAGTTGGCGGCGCAGATTAGCCGTGGTCATTACGTTGGCTTTTCAGATACGGGATAACGGCTGTTTCCTCACACCAGTTCGGGCTCGTTCTCGATCCGGCTCAGCCAGTAGTGATTGTCGAACTGGTCGTCGCCGGTCAAGAACCGCCAGAAGTGGATCCGGTTGACATGTTCGATGCGTTCTTCGTTCCCATGCCAGGGCTGGTTCGTGCTCAGGATGTGACTGACTTCCGGGTCGTCTATATCATCCGTGTTCCACAGGCGAAGCTGCCGGACCGTGGGATTGAGGCGCAGCTTGAACATGTATCGCATCTGGCCGGTGCGGTTCGGTTGCGCGCAGTGCCACATGCCGTGATGGAGGACGATCACCGTCCCGGCCTTGCACACCATCGGCACCTGGCCCACGAAGTTGTGGTACCGGGCGATGTCGGATTCGCTGATCCGGCGGTAATGGCTTCCGGGCAGAATCAGCGTCCCGCCCATCTCCCGGGGCGTGTCGTGGGCGAAATACATGAACTGGATGTCGAAATGCAGCCGCGTGTCGATTATGGCGTCCGCGTGCCAGTGCTGTCCGAAATGGTGGCCCGCCGCTACGGTGTGCACGGCGTGGTGATCGTATAGCGGATCCGGTCCGACGAGACTGTGAATGATGCCTTCGATTTCCGGCAGCCTGAACACCCGTCCCACGGCCGCGTCCGGCCATATGGCGCTCAGAGGCGATCCCGCCTCTTCCCGGGGAATGGCCTGGTTGTCCATTTCCGCCTTCACCGCCCGGTTCAGATCGTCGGGAACCAGTTCGTCGAAACGGAGATACCCTTCCGCGACGAACCGGGCCATCTGCTTGGAATTCAAAAGATGCGTCCTGTCAGCCATCGACCACCTCCATTTTTTCGAGTATGTACTCGTACTTGAGATAGGACACCTGGTATTCCGTTCCCGGGTAGGCCGGGTACTGCTGGGGAAACTGGACGACCCGCCAGCCGTCCCGCATGGCGTCCACAACCGAGCCGTAGGGCGGACTCGTATCCCCGCCGGAGTCCGCGGCGTCACCCGAAGTATGGCGTTCGTCGGCGGGCGAGGTCCCGTCGAATTCGGACCAGGCCACGACGCCGGCATGCAGGTCGGGGGTCCGCAGATAAAGCACCAGCAGTTTCTGGCGTGTTTCAGACATGAAGCTCCCTTTCTGGTCCTGCGTCTTTCAGTACGAAAACGTCATTCATGGTCGGATCCGTCACGCGGTTCCGGTGATGCGCGCAATCGTGCCGGTGGTGGACATGCCGTCCAGTACGGGCACTCTTTCCACGCGGCCGCCGTACCCCTCCACCACGTCCCAGCCCACCACCTCCTCGTGTGCGTAGTGGCCCCCTTTGACGAGGACATCCGGCCTGAGCAGATTGAGCAGTGGGATGGGCGTCGGTTCGTCAAAGAGGACCACGTGATCTACGCAGGCCAGGGCGCTGAGCATGTAGGCCCGCTCCGTTTCGTCGTATATCGGGCGTCCCTCGTCCTTGATTGACCGGACGGACGCGTCGGTGTTGATGGCCACGATAAGCAGGTCGCCGAATGACCGCGCGGTCTCTAACAGATGGACGTGGCCGGGATGGAGCAGATCGAAACACCCGTTCGTGAATACGACGGTACCGCCCTTCCGCCGGGTGTGCTCCGCCGCCTTTGCAAGTTCATCGCGGCCGATGAGTTTGCCGCGGGTCTGCCGAGTGTGCATGACTGGCCACAGGATACCGTTAGCGATTCAAGCGGGTCGTCCTTGATGTAATATCGCAGGAGTCGGGCCGTGTCAACCGAAATAACCAGCCGGAGGGCGGCCGGGATCAGAAGGTCAGGACCGGACGAACATCATGCCCGGGAGCTGCCGCGCCGCCCCCTTCAGCTCGAGCGCCAGCAGGACGCCGAGCGCCTGCGAGGAAGTAAGGGCAAGAGCGGACGCCAGTTGATCGATGTGTTCCGGCTCCGAAGACAGTCGGCCGTACACGGCTTTCTCCTCCGGCAGCAGGTCGAACGCCGGGACGGGCGGTTTTCGTTCTATCCGGGCCGGATCGAAACCCAGGCGGGGCGCCAGTTCGTCGATCACGTCCTCGACGCGCTGGATCAGCTTGGCGGTGCCGTCCTTGATCAGCCTGTTTACGCCCTCGCTGCCGGGCGCGTTCAGCGGACCGGGGACGGCAAAGACTTCGCGGCCCTGGTCCAGGGCGAAGCGGGCGGTGATCAGCGCACCGCTGCGCTGACCGGCCTCCACCACGATCGTTCCCAGGGTGGCGCCGCTGATGATCCGGTTCCGCTGGGGGAAATTGACGGCGTCCGGGCCGGTGCCGAAGGGCTGTTCCGTCATCACGGCGCCGTGATGACGGATCGATGACATCAACCTGTGGTTTTCCGCGGGATAGGGCCGGTCCAGCCCCGATCCCAGTACGGCCACGGTGCGGCCGTCTCCCCGAAGCGCGGTCTTGTGGGCCAGGGTGTCCACGCCCCGCGCCATGCCGCTTACGACGGTGAATCCGTATGAACTCAGCTCCGCGCTGAACGACTCGGTCATCTTCCGGCCATAGGCAGAGGTAAACCGCGTCCCCACGATGGCAACGGACTGCTCATCGCGCGCTTCCCAACCTCCGGAAACGAACAGCAGCGGCGGTGGGTCGTAGATCTCCCGCAGGCGCTCGGGATAGCTCCGGTCGCGGAAGGTGACGATTCGCGCCTCGTGCCGTTCCAGGAGGCGCAACTGGCGGTCGGCGAAGGCGTCGTCCCGGCAAGTGCGTATCGCCCGGGCGATCTGCGGCCCCAGCCCTTCGGTCGCGGTCAGTTCCTCCACGGAGGCGGACAGGGCCGCGGAGGGGGATCCGAACCGGCGCAGCAAGGCGTGGAACCGCGCCGCGCCCACGCCCGGCACGCGTGCCAGGGTCAGCCAGGATGCCAGATCCGACATGGGCAGGTCCTTGCAGTATGGGATATCGATGCAGGTTTCGGGCTACGGGTCTCCGGACAGTCGTCCGCGCATTATACTGGCGTAAAACCGTTCTACTAGAGTTTAGTCGAGCGCGGCGGGTCCGATCTCGTGAAGAATCTGGCCGATTTCCCCGAGGAGCTCGGAGATGCCTTCTCCGGTGGCGGATGAGATCGCCAGCACGGGGTTGTTGCGCTGGCCCGCGTGTTTCGCGTGGTCGGGGTCCACCACGAATCCTTCCAGCATGGAACGGTCTACGATCAGGTCCAGCTTGGAGAATACGACAAGGGCGGGGCGGGAGAGGAGCACGGGATTGAACTGCCTGAGTTCGTTGACGAGCACTTCATAGTCGTGCAGGGGATCGGGCTGACTCGCGTCGAGCAGGAAGACGAGGATCCGGGTCCGCTCGATGTGCCTGAGGAACTGGTGTCCGAGCCCCTTGCCTTCGTGGGCGCCTTCGATCAGGCCGGGGATGTCCGCCAGTACGAAGCGGTCGTAGTCCCCCAGCTTGACGATGCCGAGGTTGGGTTCGAGCGTGGTGAAGGGATAGTCGGCGATCTTGGGTCTTACGGCGGACAGGCGCGACAGCAGGGTGGATTTGCCCGCGTTCGGATGACCGACCAGCCCCACGTCGGCGATCAGCTTCAGTTCGAGTTCCAGCAGGCGTTCCTCGCCGAGATGGCCCTCCTCCCAGCGCCGGGGCGCCCGGTTGGTGGACGTGGCGAAGGCCGAGTTTCCGCGGCCTCCGCTTCCTCCGCGGGCGATAACCAGGGATTGGTCCTCTCCGACCATGTCGGAGATCACCGTGCCGGTCTCGCGGTCCTTGACGATGGTTCCGGGGGGGATGCCGATGACCAGGTCCGGGGCGTTCCGCCCGTGCATGTCCTTGCCCTGTCCGTGGGTGCCGTTGCTGGCGCGGTACAGGTGCTGGAACTGGAAGTCGAGCAGGGTGCGCTTGCCCGGGTCGACCCGCAGAACGACATGGCCGCCGTGGCCGCCGTGGCCGCCGTCCGGCCCTCCGCGCGGAACGTTCTTCTCACGGCGGAAACTGCAGCAGCCGTGGCCGCCGCGTCCGGCCTTTACGTGGATTCTCGCGAAGTCGACGAACATGAGGGATATCCGAAGATCCGGTCGCCCGCGATCGGCAATACGATCGCGCCGTTCGAGGACTGTACAAGTCGCCCGAGGCCTACATCCGCTCGATGATGGCCGCGTTACGTGAGACCTACATCCGCTCGATGATGGCCGTGCCGAATTCCGAGCACTTGACTTCCCGCGGGCCATCCATCAGGCGCGCGAAATCGTACGTCACGATCCTGCCCCCGATGGCTTTTTCGATCCCCTGAATGATCAGGTCGGCCGCTTCGCTCCAGCCCATATAGCGCAGCATCAGTTCGCCGGAAAGGACGACGGAACCCGGGTTGACCTTGTCCTGGTTGGCGTATTTCGGCGCCGTGCCGTGGGTCGCTTCGAACACGGCGTGCCCGGTCTTGTAGTTGATGTTGCCGCCCGGCGCTATGCCGATACCGCCCACCTGGGCGGCCAGCGCATCGGAAATGTAGTCGCCGTTCAGGTTCATGGTGGCGATGACGTCGAACTCGTCGGGCCGGGTCAGGATCTGTTGCAGGAAGATGTCGGCGATGGCGTCCTTGACCAGGATCCTGCCCTCCGGGACGTTGCCCCCGCATTCCTCCCAGCTGACCAGCCGGTCCGGATATTCTTCCTTCGCGAGTTCGTATCCCCATTTCTGGAAGGCGCCTTCCGTGAACTTCTGGATATTGCCCTTGTGTACCAGGGTGACGCTCTTGCGGTTCCGCGCGATGGCGTACTCGATCGCCGCGCGGATCAACCGCTTGCTGCCGGTCTCGCTCACCGGCTTGATGGCGATGCCGGAATCGGACCGGATGTCCCATCCGAACTGCTCCCGGCAGAATGCGATCAGCCTGCCTGCCTCGTCGCTGTAGGCCTCCTGTTCCTTCCCGGCGTACACGTCCTCCGTATTTTCACGGAAAATGACCATGTCCACCTTCTCGGGATGCCGTACGGGGCTGGGCACGCCGGTGAACCATCGTACCGGCCGCAGGCATACGTACAGGTCGAGGATCTGGCGCAGCGCCACGTTCAGGCTGCGGATGCCCCCGCCCACGGGTGTCGTCAGGGGCCCTTTGATGCCCACCAGGTATTCCCGAAAACTTTCTACCGTTTCATCCGGAAGCCAGCTGTTTGTAAAGTTGAAGGCCTTTTCTCCTGCCAGCACCTCGTGCCACGCGATGCGCCGGTCACCGCCGTACGCCTTGTCGACGGCGGCGTCGAAAACGCGCTGGGCCGTCCTCCAGATATCCGGTCCCGTGCCGTCGCCTTCGATGAAAGGGATGACGGGCTGATCCGGGACGTCAAGCACGCCCCGGGCATCGAT
The DNA here is from genome assembly GCA_026706345.1 of Gemmatimonadota bacterium. Classification (NCBI taxonomy): domain Bacteria; kingdom Pseudomonadati; phylum Gemmatimonadota; species Gemmatimonadota bacterium. Next base: position 27,138 of record JAPOYX010000013.1, read on the forward strand.
GGTAATGTGCTTTCCACCAGCGGGTGGTTTTGCAGCCATGTCGCTTTCTTCCTCCTCAGTCAGGTTTCCTTCATGTGATGTGGATGCCATATGCCCGGTTGCATGGATCTATATGCCCAGTTCGTCCAGGCTCTCCTGGTACACTGAGGCGGAAGCTCGCAGCGCCGCCTGCTCGTCGTCCGAAAGTTCCAGTTCGATCACTTCCTCGATGCCCTCGCTTCCCAGCTTCACGGGCACCCCCACACAGACGTCCCGCAGTCCGTACTCGCCTTCCAGCATCACCGAGGCGGGCAGCACGCGTTTCTTGTCCTTCAGGACGGATTCCACCATCTGGACGACGGAAGCCGCCGGAGCATAGTAGGCGCTGCCCGTCTTGAGGTAGTTGACGATCTCCGCGCCGCCGTCGCGGGTCCGCTGCACGATGCGGTCGATGGCTTCCCGGGACAGCAGTTCGGTGATGGGTATGCCGGAGACCGTGGTGTACCGCGGAATGGGGACCATGGTGTCGCCGTGTCCGCCGAGGATGATCGCCTGCGTGTCTTCCATGGAGACGCCGAGTTCCATGGCGACGAAGGAACGGTAACGGGCGCAGTCGAGCACGCCGGCCTGTCCGTAGACGCGCTTCCGCCCGTACCCCGATACCTTGAGGGCGACATAGGTCATGACGTCCAGCGGGTTGCTGACCATCAGGACCTGGGCATCCGGCGCGTACTTGACGATGCTTTCGGTCACCGACGTGATGATCTCCGCGTTCTTCTTCAGCAGGTCGAGCCGGTCCATGCCGGGCTTGCGGGCCAGGCCGGCGGTGACGACCACGAGGGCCGCGCCTTCCAGGGCCGCGAAATCGTTGGATCCCTCTATCGCGGAATCATATCCCAGTACGGGTCCGGCTTCCATCATGTCCAGTCCTTTGCCCTGGGGGATTCCGTCGACGACGTCGATGAGAGCGATATCGCCCAGTTCCTTCTGGGCGGCGTACAGCGCCGCGGTCGCCCCCACGTTGCCCGCACCGACAATGCCGATCTTTACCATTTGATCCTCCGTATAATAACGATGTATCGGTCTTCGTACGATCCGCTCATGATCACCGAAGTCTATTATGAATTCGGGCGTTCCTGTTCTTTCTGGGTTCAACTGTCCGTCGGCTCGTGCCGGTCCCCGCCGGCCGCCGTTCGAATCGGCCGCGATCCGTTCAGCGGGCCGGATCCATATCGATCAGCAGAGAGGCGTCCATGGGATGGTAATGGTCCGCGGTTTCCATCAGGTCACGCGCCGTGTTGTGCGGGAAGGAAAACACCTCCACCCGCGGTCCCCGCTCCTTGAGCAGCTGGATCAGCGACACGAAATCACCGTCGCCGCTGGCCAGGACGACGACGTCGACCTTGTCGGCTATCCTGATCATGTCGATGGCCATCTCCATATCCCAGTCGCCCTTTGCCGAACCGTCGCTGCGCCTGCGGAGGTCCTTCCGCTTCACCTCGTAGCTGAACTGTTCCAGCATCGTTACGAAACCGCTCTGGTCAACCTCCGGCGTCTGGATCACGTAGGCGTAGGCACGAATCAGTCGTCTTTCGCCCACGGCGGCCTGCATGAGCTTCTCGAAATCCACCCGCGCCGAAATCCCGTGTTGCTGCCGGGCGGCATACCACATGTTCTGCACGTCGATGAAGAGGGCCGCCCTTTCAGAAGCTGTGCCGGCTCCTTCGTCGAACTGTTCGATTCGCCGCTGCATCTCCCTGACGCGATCTTCCAGAATCCGATTCCGTTTTTCCAGGTCCACGCTGTGCCGCCGGGCTTCGATCAACGCGAGGTCCGCATCCTCCATCTGGCGCGCGTCCTCCATCTGGCGCGCGTCCTCCGGCCCGCCGTTCAGCACCGGATCGTCCCGCAGGTAGGAAGACGCCGTCTCCTCCGATACGCCGGAGCCGGATTGAAAGGCCTGAATCCGGTTCAGGCGTTCGACAGCCGGCGCGTAGACCGCCTCTCTTTCATCCAGTAACATGGCGAAGGTCATCCGCCCGCACTCCCGGGTGTAGGCGTCGGTCCGGTCGCCCAGCAGGGCATTGATGTCTTCGGAGGGCGTGCTCCCGATCTGTGCGATCTCCCGGGCGCTGGTTTGAACCAGGGTCCGGATGACCTGCGCGGCGGTAACTTCCCGCTCGAAGCAATCACCGGCGAGCTGAGCGGCGAGGGTATGCATGGCCGTGGACTCCAGGTCCCGGCCGTCGCCGACCAGGCCGCAGATGTGCAACAGCTTGACGATCAGCTGACGGTCGAGGGCGAGTTCCAGGACCCTTGTGAGCCCCTTTTCGTCGATCCTGCTGAAAAGATGCCCGTAATCCGGCAGCGTGGTTTTCGAGTTTTCCATGTATTCGCCGTATTCGCGATGTGTTCGGCAGGCCCCGCGGGACTGCGCGGTCAACCCTTTAACGCCGCCAACCCTTCCTCCACCCGGTCCATGCCCTTTTCGATAATGTCCAGCGTAGTGGCGTAGGAAAACCGCAGACACCCTTCCGTTCCGAAGGCGGCGCCCGGCGCCGAGATCACCTGGTAATCCTCCAGCAGGTACATGGCGAGGTCCAGCGATCCTTCGATGGCGCGTCCGTCGGGCCGTCTGTAACCCGTATAGGCCGACATGTCCGGGAACACGTAGAATGCACCGCCGGGCCGGGAGCAGGCTACGCCGGGCATGTTCCCGAGTCTTTCCAGGATGTAGTTCCGACGGCGGTCGAATGCCCTGATCATGGGCGGCAGGAAGTCCTCCGGACCGGTCAGCGCGGTAACGGCGGCGTGCTGGGTGATGGCGCTCGGATGCATGACGGTCTGCCCCTGGAATTTCACGACCAGGTCCAGAACCTCCCGGGGGCCGGCGGCGTAACCCAGGCGCCAGCCGGTCATGGCATACGCCTTGGACAGTCCGTTGACCACCAGCGCCTGTTCCTTCATCCGCGGATGGAGGGCGGCGATGCTTACATGGCGATGGCCGTCATACAGGATCTTCTCGTACAGTTCGTCGGTAATGACGTATATCCCCGTGTCCATGACCACTTCGGCGATGGCGGCGAGTTCGTCCCGCGTGTACACCATACCCGTGGGATTGGAAGGGGTGTTGAGCATGAGCGCCTTGGTCTTCGGCGTAATCGCGCACCGCACCTGGCCGGCCGTCACCTTGAAAGAGGTGTCGGAATCCGTGTCCAGCACCACCGGCACGGCGCCCGCGAGTTTCACCATCTCGGGATAACTGACCCAGTAGGGCGCCGGGACGAGGACTTCGTCTCCCTCGTCGCAGATCACGTAGAGCAGGTTGTAGAGGGCGTGCTTGCCCCCGGAGGTCGTCGCGATCTGGTTTGGCGCGTATTCGAGCCCGTTGTCCCTGGCCAGCTTGCGGCAGATCGCTTCCTTGAGGTCCTGGATACCGGTCGCGGGCGTGTACCGGGTGATGTTGTCCCGGATCGCGGCCATGCCCGCTTCCTTGATATGGTCCGGCGTGGGGAAGTCCGGCTCGCCCACGGCGAAATTGAAAACGTCGATGCCTTCGCGTCTCATGGCGATGGCCCGTTCGTTGAGTACGGTGGTCGCGGAGGGTGCGATGCGATCCAGTTTTCGGGAAAGGAGACGAATAGCGGGCATGGGAAAGGGACGGGAGGTGGTGTCGGGAATCCTTGGATTTACCGGGAGTCAGCTGATCGAGCCGCGCTTTTCCGACAGCGCCTTCAACACGGGAGGCGGGACCTGATGGCTTACGTCGCCACCGAAACGGAAGACCTCTTTGACGAGCGAAGAGCTCACATACACCGATGGTTCACCGGGAAAGAACGATACCGTGGTCACCGCCGGGGCCAGGCGCCGGTTCATGAGCGCCATCTGGGATTCTGTCTCCAGATCTCCGGCGGAACGGATGCCGCGGATAATGGCACGGGCCTCAAGCCTTGCCGCCAGGTCGACCGTCAACCCGTCCGAGGACAACACCTCGACCTCGGACCAGCCATCCACGGCCTCCCTGAACATCTCCACCCGTTCCTCCGTCGAAAACATCGGCTGCTTGCCCGTGTTGGGCGCGACGGCCACCACCACCCGGTCGAACACGGTCAACGCCTGTCTCAGTACATCCAGATGTCCGTTGGTCACGGGGTCGAATGTGCCGGGATATATCGCAACGCTCATCGCCGGGTTCTCGATGAAGGAGGTGAAAGATCCAGCGGCAGGACTTCCGACCGATTCACGTTTGCCGCCGGTACAGGCTGATCGGACCCGGCGGTCCGGGCGGACCTGGCCGGCCAGGCGGCCTGGGCGGTCTGGGTGGACCGGAAGAACGATAGCGCTGTCTCGCCGATATCTCTTCTGCGTACCAGGTCGAGCCCGGCGCAGGGTTCCAATGGGTCGTCTCCGCGATGCTCCAGTACGAGCAGGCCGCCGGGAGCCAAGACGCTCCGCTCGCCTGTGGTCCAGATGATTTCCCGGGCAAGAGGATCGCCATAGGGCGGATCGGCGAGTATGATGTCCACCGCGCAGGAATGGTCGGCGAGGTGACCCAGACTCCGGACGGCGTCTGCCATCCAGACCCTGCCCTGTCCATCCGGACCGCCCCGGTCACGCGGGCCCTGCCCGGTGTGCCCGTCCTGCCGATCATGCCGGCCATGCCGCCCTGGCTGACCATGCCGCCCTGGCTGACCACCGAATCCGCAGCGATCCAGGTTGTCCCTGATCATCCGGACAGCACGCCGGTCATGGTCGACAAACAGACAGCAGCGCGCCCCCCGGCTCAGGGCTTCAATGCCCAGAACCCCGCTGCCGGCACACAGATCCAGCACGGTGCCGTCTGCGATTCGGGCCGAAAGGATGTCAAACAACGATTCACGTACGCGGCTGCCGGTGGGACGAATCGCACCGGTTACGGACTTCAGCCGCCTTCCCTTGGCGATACCCGTGCCGATTCGCAGCATAGTCCCCCACTTCCGGCCATTACCGTTTGGACCACACCGAAAATAGAATTGCAGGGGGTGATTGTCAACAAAAAAGGCGGGCGTGAAACCCCTGTTCCACGGCTGTCCGCGGGGGTAACCGGCACAGGGTAGCAGGGGTCCGGTCAGCCGTCTACGGGAGTTCCACAAAGGGACGTAACCGGTCGAGTTTGGCGGGACCGATGCCCTTCACCTCCAGCAGTTGTTCGACACGTGCAAAGGAGCCTGCATGTTCCCGGAAAGCGATGATTCGTTCCGCCAGCGTGGGACCGATGCCGGGCAGTTTCTGGAGTTCGGAGGCCGGGGCGGTATTTATGGGCACACGCAGGTTCGCGTTTGAAAAGGCGGACTTTGACGGGACCCCGGGGGCCAGGTATCGACTATCCGCCCCGGGGGCCAAAGTCTGCGGATACGGCAAGTCCCCGCCGGACCTCCCCCCGCCGGACCTCCCCCCGCCGGCATCGGCCTCCCCACCCGAAGTTCCTCCCGCCATGGTCATGGCATTTCCCGTGGTTTGCGCTGATTGCCCCTGGATTCCGGCGTTCAGCCGTCCGTCCGCCGCGGCTGGAACCAGATCGGGCATGAAATCCGAATCGAACTGTTTCACCAGCAGAACGAGACCCCCGGCCAGCATGCTGACCGCGACGAACAGGATGGCCTGTATCTCCCCTTTTGTCATGGTTTCACCGTTTGTCAGCGGTTATCGGCAGTCGTTACTCATCTGTGTGTCGAGCCAATACCGTGGTCGCGCCCCTGGCAAGTCAGTTGAAGTCGCGCCCCTGGCAAGTCAGTTGAATGTAAACTCGGTCCACAGGCCGCCTCCCCGCCGAAGCCGTTTCTGTTGGGTTATTACGTTCATCGTATTCGTCAGCTCGACCGTGATGCCACCGCGGACGTATCGGCTGAAACGGTAGTCCGTCGTGACCGAGAACCGATTCTGATTCTGCCCGTTGTTGGGTTGGAAATCGCCACCTATGCGTGAAATCAGGGTCTTACTGGAATTCCGGATGAATTGCAGCCGGGCGTTTATGTCCCCGCTCGTCCTCTTCCCGAAGATCCGGATCCCGGGCCTGAGCCGGTAGTCTAACGCGATGGTGAGTCGCCTGTTCCGATCTTTCCGGTCGGTCGCGCTCGTTCCGAATTGGGTCAATTGTTCCGACGTGGTGAAATTGCCTCTCAGTACCACGCCGGCGTTCAGATCAGCGACGAAACTGATGAGCGGAGACAGATTGGTCGTGGTCGTCCGGGTGATTCCGGCTTCACCGGGATCCGCGGCCCCCGAAGTCGCGTTCCCCTGGGCGGCCGCAAGGGCAGTGAGTTTCAGGTCGGTGTTCTTCCCCTTGCGTCTCGAATACCCGCTGGACAATTCGATGCGGCGGAACATCCGGCCAAAGTCGCCCATATTCCTTGGATTGGGGCTCCAGCGCAGGTTCATTTCGGGCCACGTGATGTTGTTCTGTTTTCGGTTTAGACTCGTGGACCGGTTGTGGGTCGATGCCCATGTGGGCCCAACGGACAGCGTCGCCCCGAGGAACCTGAATCCCGTTCGGAGGTTGAAGGAAGACCGGTTTGCTTCCGCTTCCCGGTTACGCTGAATCCCGGTAACTTGACCGCCGGATCCCAGCGTATCGAACGGCACCGAAAAATGATCCGACAGCCCCATGCGCTCCCGGAAGGTTGGACGGGATATCGCGTTGAAGAAGTTCTGGTTGCGACTGATCTTGTAGTCCAGCGTGACCGGCGCGAGATTGCGAAAGACCGCGGCAAGCTGGTCTATCACGTTAAGGCGGAACCATCCCGAGCCCTCCTGACTCGATCCTCGGGAAGATCTCCCGAAAACGTTCGATGCCATCCTGGCCATATTGACGTTTGTACGTACGCCCTGCTGGTTGTTGAATGTGATGTTCCGGGCCTCAGGCGAAGCGCCGGCGGGCTGTAACAGGGGATTCCGATTCTCGGCGTAAGACGTGGTGAAATTGTATGAGGGCCTGAACCAGGTCGTGATCTCGGGACGGTAGTCGATGGCCACGCTCTGGCGGTAGCTGGTTTCCGGTCCGAAATCCAGTCTGGCAAACGATACCGTGGAATCGGATTTCATGTCGTTGGAAACGGACAGGTTGTAGTTCATTGTCACCGCTCTGAAGGGTTTCATGGTTGCTCTTACGTTACGATTCAAATAACGGGTGAACCGTTCGCCGCGGTCCGGACTGGCCGATTCCATTTCACCGGTATCTTCGACCTCGACAGTCTGCGTCAGCCTGCTGCGATAGATCCGCCTGTCGCGGTTGATTTCCGAGAACAGCTCCAGTCGCACCGGAAGTGGGTTGAAAGTCAGGCCGGTAATGAATTCCGGTAACGGCGTCCACCCGAGAATCTGCCACTGGATCTCGGAGCGAGGGGTCAGATTGTAATACAGACGGGCACGGTAGGAACCCGATGTGTCGATTCGCGAGACGGTGTGCCGGAAATAGCTGGTCGACGTAAAATCCAGCCGGATACGTTCCATGGTCCAGGCGACGAAGGGATTTTCTGAACCGACTCGCTTGGAGAACGATGCCGAAAAGGACTGGTTCGTGTTCTCCGTGCGCTGTGCTTCGCGCTGCTCCTGGTTCAGCAGCAGGATATCGGAGCCGACCTGCAGACGCGGAAGCCTCAGATCGTTTCTCCACCGAAATCGCATGGGGATGGACAACCCCCAGTCCTCCGGCAGCATGTTTCCGAGGTTCAGCAGACTGGTAAAATTCATCACCGTGGTCCTGCTTTTTGCTTCTTCCTCGCCTATTCTTCGAAAGTGACTGCCCACGCTTCTTACGCTTCCGAATAGCGAGAATACGTCTGCAAAATCGGCGTCGATCTTCAAGCGGCCCGCCAGACCGCGGTCACGCCTGACGTCGCCCGCCCTAAGTTCGTCCAGCCAGAGCTCACCGCCCGAAAGCGGCTTCTCGTAAGGATTGTAGATCCCCACCGTGATATGACGTATCCGCGCCAGGGCGGGTGAACCGAGTACTCTGTACTGTCTGTTTCCTTCCAGTTCGACTATGGCCAGCATAAGCCCCTCTCCCGGAGGACCCTCCTTGAATCGAACGGAACGCTCCTTCCCGTCGCTCAGCGTGACCGTATGGGTGGTGTCCGTTACCGTCGCCGTTCTCCGTGCCGATTCCGTTTCGCTCTTGAGGATCGTCAAGTCGTCAAAGTCCACCCTCAGATGATTCGCTTCGTCCCAGCCGGGTAAAACACGCGTACGATACTCGTAATAGTCGGATACTCCGCCACCGAATCGAATGAAAAACTCGGGCGAACGGTCGGGTTCAAAGTTGTCAGAGCCATGGATGTACAGTCTCAGGGTATTGTACAACGTGTAGTCCTGGTCGGAGAACAGGGTACGGTAGGCCTGGGCGCTGTGGTGGGGTTGCAGGTTGGTATAGGTCAGGACCAGCGACTGCTCCTTGTTCTGCAGACCGGTTACGCGATCGTACTCGATGATCGCGCCGGGCGGCGACGTATATTCACCCGGATTGTCATAGGTATTCTTCACGGCGACATCGAAAGTCTCCCCATCGACTGACAGCGAGTCGGCCGGTACCGGATTGCCGCTGGAATCGATGATCGCTCCGGAAAAGTCCTCCTGCCACTGATTGCCGACGATATTGATGGAGGCGATACGCATCTTCACCGGTTCATTCACTTTCGTGATCCAGAGGCGGACCATTTCGATCTCGTCGAATCCCGGCACGCCTACCACACCATCGAAAGCCCGGTTTACCTTCGCCGTTCCGCCTCCCGCAACATCCTGCTGACCTGCGTTCTCCGAAGGCTCGGAGCCCGTAGTATCGGCAACAAAAAGTTCGTTATCCAGGGGAATACGATACATGCGCCAACTGTCCGGGCTCCCCCAGTTGGAGTACTCCCGGTCGCCCCCGGCCACGAATACGGTGTCTTCGTGGTCCGGGCTCAGATTCACGACGTACTTGAAGTAATCGTTCCGGCTGTCCAGGAAACCGGAGTAGTCGAGGTCCTCGGTGTCGGGACGCCGGTTCTGGTCCGGATCGCCGGCATTGTCTTCCGGTCCGTTGATCTTGCTGTAGTCGACCTGGGCGACCGGCACGGCGCTGCCCATCGTGCCCTCGAAGGAGAAGTTGTCTCCGTGCGGGTCCGGATTGGCCACCGGATCGTAACCGGTCTCTTCCTCGTCCCGCAGACCGTCCATGCCGATGTCTTCTTCCGGTTCCAGAAGATTGTTGCCGTATCCGTCGCTTCTGTCGTCTTCCGTATCGAGCCGGCCGTCGTCGTTGACGTCCTCGCTGATCTTCCCGAGGTCGATGTGCAGTTCACCCCGGTTGCCATTCACCCATAACTCAATAAACCTGCTGCGCGTCTGGTCCACGTTGCTCCCGGCCAGTGGATGCATCAACCCGGCCCACCGGTCCATTACGTCATCCGGTCCGCTTTGCCGCCATGGTGCGTTGAAGGTCGAATCCGAGTGGATTCCGCCCCAGCGCAAGTCGGGTTCCGTGGGGTCGAATTCCATGATCAGCACGTGCTGCAACTGGTCCCGGCCCGTGACTTCGCGGGTTGGATAGATCTGGCGGACATCGACCTGCTCCAGGGGATTGTACCAGATCATCCTGCCCCGCTGGCCGTGCGCATACTCGTCGGGTGGACTGGCCGGCCGCCAGCCGCTGCGGCGCACGCCCAGGTCGGTTTCCTCCTTGCTCCCTTCAAAGTCGTCGATGAACCCGTCGCCCAGGATATTGGGATTGGGTACGCTCTGGGCGAGTTCGCCCTCGATGACCAGGGAGGACGTTTCATCCCCCAGGTCGGCAGGGGAGATGAAGTCCATGAACGAAGTCAGGAAGTCCGGTTCGAAGGCCAGGCGGGTGTCGATTCCCCACATCATGTAGCGGCCGGTCTCGCGGCCGATCCGGGACTTCTGCTCAAGGGCCTTGTCGGAACGGTAGAGTAAGGTGCCCTTTATCCAGGACCGTTCGTCGAACTGGTATTCCCCTTGCACACCCAGCAGGGTGTTCGACACGGGTTTGAAGAAGGGGGCGAACTGGAACTGCACGGTGACGTCCGCGTCCGGGCTCAGGGCCTCCTCGTTCGTGAAGCGGATCTGACCGACCTCGTACAGAATGATGTAGTCCGATCCCCGTTGCAGTTGCTCGCCGTTCAGCAGCACGATTTCACTTCCCTCGATGATATTGGACCGCCCGAGTGAGTACTGGGAAAGCTGGTTCCGGTACTTGACCTCCATGAAGTACTTGTTCAATGTACTGAACTGGCTGTTGACCAGCTTGGCCGTGAGGGTGTAGAACTCGGGTGTTTCGTCGGGAAGGCCTTCGCCCTGGGTATCCGGATAGGCCAGTTCGCCGGCGGCGGTCCGTGTCAGGTCCGGCGCGAAGGGATACTGGTCAGGAAAAATCAATTCACCCCGCTCGAGATTCAACAATGCGTAGTCGATATCGACGATCTGGTCGGGTTCGGAACCTGGGTCCACCCCCCTTCGGTCGAGTCCCAACAACTGTATGTAGGGTGTTCCGTTCTCGTCGACTTCACTGTGCTCGCCCTCTTTCTTCAACTGGTATATCCTCAGTTCGAAATTCTCCGGATCGATATCTGTCTGGCCGAGGTAATACACGTTTCGCCATTCGTATTGCCAGGTGCCCCACTGTGCGGGATCGTCCGGCACATCGGGTGGACGTTCCTGTTGCCGTTTGAGCAGGCGAAGCAGCGGGGCATCGCCGCCCAGGCGGCCGTACCTTTTGACTTCTCCGTCCCGGTTCACGGTCTCGTAGTAAACCGCGAGAATGTCGTCTTCCTGCAGCGGCGAATTCAGCGCGATGTAGCCGAATCGTTCGTTTACGTAGAATTCGTCGGATTCCAGGTACTTGAACTTCCCTCTTACGTATTCACCTTCCTCCGATCCCTGGATGAGCGCGCCCGCCGAATCGTACACCGGGGGATCCGGATAGGCGTTGGCAATGACCAGTTTCGGCTCGTCGGTCGGGGTGAGTTGCCCCGACACGTAGACCTGGATCACCCGGACCGAGTCCTCGCTTGCGACGCGGTATCCGTTTTCGTCTCTCCGCGAGAAATCCCGGCGGTATCTTTCGTCGATGAAATAGTACGTCCTGCGCCTGAAGTCGAGGTCCCTGATCACCCGGCTGGAACCCTGCGAGCCCGCCTGGAACGTGGCCGACTCGCCTTCTCCCTTCTCCTGGCTGGCGATCGCGGTCAGGTGAAAGTTGCCGAGTTGGCTTCTCATTTTGATTCCGAAGAGGCCGGTGTGCTGTTGCGTGTAGCCCGTGAATTCCGTATTCTTCAGTTCGAGGGATACGTTTCCCGCCTCGAAGCTCTTCAGTATGCCGTTTCCTTCCCGCCCGTCGTCGGCAACGTCCTGGTAGCGTATGGCGAGGTTGTTGTCGAGGTCGGTGAACGCTTCGCTGTTCTGCTTGATGTTCACCTCGATCTTCTCGCCGATGTTCCCCGTAACGGTGAATTCCTGGTTCTGTTTCATGGATACGTTGGGTGCCCGGGAAACCCGGTTCGTCGCCGTGCTCGCGTTACCCTCCGTCCATCTGCTGTCCATGTCCATCTCGATTCGTTGCCTTCCGAGAATCCGGATGACAGGTGAGCCGCCGCCCAGAAAAGTGGGCAGGTTCACCGGCACGTCGAGGGTCAGCAGTCCCTCCTGGTTCATGCGCATTTCGGTATCGAGGACGTAGGAAAGCACGGATGTCCGCCACAGTTTCCTGAACTGCGCCGAGCTGCGAAGCCGGTAATACTGGTCAAAAGAAAGGACCAGCGGCACGCGCCGGTCCAGTCCTTCGTCGTCGATGAACGCGAGTAGCTGGAGGTCGGGATAAACGATGGTCCGTCCGCCCGAAGGCCGCGGCCGGTCGGTGAGGGTACGTAACGGGGATCTGTTTTGCCCGTGGGCGATTTCGTCAACCTCTTCGAAAGTTACGATATGCAGCCGTGCGCTTTCGAGCCGGATCTGCGGACCTTCCGCCTGTGCGGCGAAGGTCCACAGAGATACCAGCACGTGGCTGAGGAAAATTGTGCAAATGCGTTTCATAGATAAACGAAAATAAACCGGGGATGTTACACTCGCAACACCTGTTCATAGTACGGAAGTACGACCGGCGGGCGCCTGGCGTTCCATGCAGGAAGGACGGTCGGCGGACGCCTGGCGTTCCACACCGGTAACCGCAGGTAAATGGCTTGACAGGGGCCACGGCAGGGATTAGGGTATGCTCGAACCACTTCGAATCTGAAGCAGAAACCTGGAGTTTGCTCCCTATGGAACATCAAACCACCGAATTGACCGCGGGCGGATGGGTCTTTCTGATTCTCGCCTGGACCGTGATCACGGCCGTGACCGCCGCCTGTTTTTACCGGGTGCGAAAGCTGAAGTAGGCCCCGACACGCGAACGGGTTGCCACGGAGTCTCCCGGCTCCATTTTCCACGCCGGTGATCCTCCGCCGATCACTGGCGCGATCCTCCGCCGGTCACCGCCGCGTCACCGGTGCGATCTCCCGCCGCTCTCCGGCAGTAGCCTCTGCATGATCCCCCGCCTGTCAGCCGGCGCCAGGCGCTCCGAACAACCATCCGCCTTTCCACCCTGAACGGACGCCTCGCTTGACATTCGGGCATTTTTGCCTTATCCTGTAACGGTTTTTCCGCCTTCGAACGACACCTGTAAAGGACGGCCATGCGGATCATCGTGAAGTGTTTCGCCGGGTGCAGGGACGCGGTGGGCGCGACATCGGTTTCAGTGGATGTTCCAGCGGGAACCACCGTGGGCGAGGCCTTTGCGGGGCTGATCGAGTCCTATCCTGGCCTCGCGGGTTACGACCGGAGCGTGATGCTGGCCGTGAACCGTGAGTACGCCGATCGGCAGGCGGTGCTGGAAGATGGGGATGAACTGGCGTGCATTCCGCCTGTGAGCGGCGGCGCGGATACGGTTTCCGCCTGTGAGCGGCGGCGCGGTTCTTCGATGAAGGAGCATAATCAAGCGCGTGTACAGGATCACGACCGATAGAATCGAGCCGGACGCCCTCTTCGAATGGGTTCTCAAGCCCCACCACGGCGCGGTGGTCACCTTTGCCGGCACGGTGCGGGACAACACGGATGGCCGGCGGACGCTTCGGCTGGAGTACGAGGCCTACGCCGAGATGGCCGAAGCCAAGATGCAGGAAGTGGGCGAGGAAATCCGCGAGCGGTGGGACATCGAGGACGTGGCCATGATACACCGTGTCGGCACGCTCGAGATCGGGGAAATCAGCATCCTGATTTCCGTGGCGACCCCCCATCGTAAGCATGCATTCGAGGCCTGTTCCTACGCGATCGACCGCGTAAAGCAGATCGTGCCCGTCTGGAAGAAAGAAATCCGGGCAGACGGGGAGTGGGAATGGGTGGAACGCAGTTCCTGAAAACCGGCCCCTGCCATGATCTACTTCGACCACAACGCGGCGCCGCCGGTGGACCCCCGCGTCATCGACGCGATGGTGCCCTATCTCAGGGAACACGCCGGCAATCCGTCCAGCCTGCACCGGCTGGGCGCGGAGGCGCGCCGGGCGCTGGACCGGGCGCGCGGCCAGGTCGCCGGACTGATCGGCGCAGGTCCGGGCGAGATCGTATTCACGGCCTGCGGTACGGAAGCGGACAACCTGGCCGTCAAGGGGCTGGCGCAGGCGAGGACGAATCAGGGCCGGCACATCGTTGTATCCAGCATTGAGCATCATGCGGTGCTCTACGCCGCGAAAGCCATGGAACGGCAGGGGTTCGCCGTCACGCAGGTCCCTGCCGACGGGGACGGCGTCGTGCAACCTGACCGGGTTGCACGGGCTATGCGGGAAGATACCGTCCTCGTTTCCGTCATGCTCGCAAACGATGAGACCGGTACCATCCAGCCCGTGCGCGAAATCGCCGGAGTCGCCCGCCGTCGCGGCGCGGTCATGCATACGGACGCCGTAGCGGCCGTAGGGCGGCTGCCCGTCAACGTTGATGAGTTGAACGTCGATGCTCTCTCCCTTTCCGCCCGGACCCTGAACGGCCCACCCGGCGCCGGCGCCCTCTATTTGAAGGCAGGCACCCGGCTGCGCCCCCAGGTGGAAGGAGGCGTGCAGGAAGAGGGCCGCCGCGGCGGCCACGAGAACATCCCCGCCATCGTGGGGTTCGGCAGGGCGGCGGAACTGGCGGTGGAAGAATTACCCCGCCGGATCGACCGGCTGAAGCGGCTGGATGAGGCGCTGTTGCGCGGTTTGAAGGATCGCCTGCCGGATATCTCTATCAATGGGCATCCCCTCCAGCGCGTACCGGGTCACCTGAACCTGTGGATACCGGAGGCCGACGGGGAATCCCTCGTGCTGATGCTCGACGCCCGGGGAATCGCCGTCTCCGTCGGTTCCTCGTGCGCCGCTCACGCGTTCAAGCCCTCTCACGTGCTGTTGGCCCTGGGGCGGACGGCGGCCGAGGCCCGATGCTCGCTGCTGGTCACCGTTGGTCCGGACACCGGGGAATCCGAGGTCGAGGAGGCACTGGACGCGCTCGCCGAGGTTGTGGGCGAACTGCGCGCTATCGCTGGCGTGAGCGTCTGACTCGACCGGCGTAAATGTCGGCCGCGAGGCATGCGCGAAGGTCGGGGATGACTAAGGCACAACAGCAGCGGAGGCAATGACGAGACATGATCCAGGCGGCCAAGACCCTCGATACCTACGGCCTGCTCTGTCCCGTGCCGATCATGAAGACCGCGTCGGCCATCAGGGAGATCGCCGTGGGTGACGTGCTCGAAGTGCTGGCCGACGATCCGCAGATCCTGGAAGACATGCCGGCCTGGTGCGCGAGTAACGGGCACGCCCTGCTCGATACGATCGAAGAAGATGAAGAGTTCAGGTTATATGTCAGAAAGGTAAAATGATTGCAATGGCGTGTCCCGGAGTGTATTTTGCGCAACGAGATTCAGCCGTAGCGCGCTTCGCGGCAGATCGCCGCCGAATGGGAGAAAAAGATGGCCCATGAAGTGACCATGCGGGACGTTGTGGACCGATTGAAGCAGATCATGTACCCGGGATTCGACCGCGACATCGTCTCCTTCGGCCTGGTCAAGAACGTGCAGGCCTCCGACGGTCACGTGGCCTTCAGCCTGGCGTTTTCCACACAGGACGAATCCATGCGGCGCCAGATCACCCTGACGGCCAAAGAAGCGGTGGAACGCATGCCCGGAGTGCAGGACGTGCAGATCACCGGACCGCCGCCGGGACAATCGGCTACGGCCCAGGGGCACGCGGGCGGGCCGGCGGGGCAGCCCGGACAGCCCGGGAAAATCGAATTGCCGGGAGTCAAGACCATCGTGGCGGTAGCCAGCGGCAAGGGCGGCGTGGGCAAATCCACGGTCTCGGTGAACCTGTCCGTAGCCCTGGCCGACGCCGGTGCGAGCGTGGGCCTGCTCGACGCCGACATATATGGTCCCAGCATCCCGACCATGATGGGCGTGAAGGACCAGCCCGGCGTGGTGGGGCAGAAGATCCTGCCCATGATCGCCCACGACATAAAAATGATGTCCTTCGGATTCCTGATACCCGAAGACCAGTCGGTCACCTGGCGGGGTCCCATGGTCCACCAGGCCGTGCAGCAACTCTTGCGCGACGTCCTGTGGGGAGAACTGGACTGCCTCGTCATCGACATGCCCCCGGGTACGGGGGACGCGCACCTGACGCTGACCCAGTCCGTGCCGCTGACCGGCGGCCTGGTGGTGACGACGCCGCAGGACGTGGCCCTGATCGATGCGCGGCGCGGCGTGGCCATGTTCCAGCAGGTGAACGTGCCCATACTCGGCATCGTCGAAAACATGAGCTATTTCAACTGTCCCCACTGCGGCGAGCGCACGGATATCTTCACGACGGGCGGAGGCAAGCGGGCCAGCGAGGCGCTGGGCGTGCCCTTCGTCGGCGAGCTGCCCATCGATCCGGCGGTCTGCCTGGCGGGCGACCAGGGCACGCCGATCGTCCGACGGGAACCGGACTCGCAGCAGACGGAAGCCTTCCGCCAGGTGGCGGAGACGCTGCGGGCGTCGATCGGGGTGTGAGGATTCGGTGTCTGACGGAACGCGGCAGATTTTGGGAGAAACCCTGATCCGGTGAGCGGTCCGGAAGGAGAATAGACCATGTCCAAACCCGTGAAAGCAGTCGGATTGCTGTCCGGCGGACTGGACAGCACGATCGCGGCCGCCATGCTGATGCGGCAGGGCATCGAAATACAGGGGCTCACGTTTTACACCGGTTTTTGCGTGGTGGAGCACAACCGCAGGTCCAAGACGCGGAAGCGCAAGAAACCGGTGCGCAACGAGGCCCTTCAGGCCGGCGCCAAGCTGGACCTGCCCGTCGAGATGATCGACATCTCTGGACCGGACTACCTGAAAGTCCTGACCGATCCGAAATACGGCTACGGAAAAACCGTGAATCCATGTATCGACTGCCGCATCTTCATGTTCAGGCGGGCCCGGCAGTACATGGACGAGATCGGCGCCCAGTTCATGTTCACCGGCGAGGTCCTCGGCCAGCGGCCCATGTCCCAGCGCCGCCAGCCCATGAACGTCATCGACCGGGACGCCGAACTCGACGGCCTGCTGCTGCGCCCTCTCTCCGCCAAGCGCCTGCCGCCCACCGTGCCGGAACAGGAGGGGTGGGTGGACCGGGAGCAACTGGGCGACATCCAGGGCCGTTCCCGCCAGAAGCAGATGGAACTGGCCGAGGAGTACGGCATCGAGGACTATCCTTCGCCCGCTGGGGGCTGCTGCTACCTGACCGACCAGAACTTCGGCCGTCGCATCCTCGATTTTTTCGAACACGAGGGCAAGGAAAACCTGACCATGGACGACGTGATGCTCCTCAAGATCGGCCGCCACTTCCGCGTCAAGCCCGATGTGAAAGTGGTGATGGGCAGGGAAGAAGGGGAAAACAAGTTCCTGGAACGCTACGCCCCGGGCCGCTGGAGACTGGAGACCAAGGACGTAACGGGTCCGACCACCCTCGTCGAGGGCCATCCTACCGACGACGACCTCCGGCAGATCGCGGGCATGACCGTCCGTTACGCGGGGTCGAAGGCCGATGCCGGCACCCCGGTGGCCTGCCGCTACGAAGATGACGAGCGCATCCTCGAACCGTCCCCGGTCGAGGAGTCTGTGCTGGAGGCGTGGCGGATTTAGGGCCGGTTAGTGTGCGGCCCTGAGCACTCATCAGGGCGCGAATCGCCCCCTTACACTTAAACCCACAGTCTTATTGTAGCACGAAAACTGGCGGTTTAGTGCGCTAGATCGTGAATATGGATCTCGACTGAAATGATGTAGCTCGTAGAGGCTACAAGGAGATCGTTCATAATAAGTACCGAAATAGTGAAGTGTCTCCTTTTCTGTTCGTGGTTGACAAGTGACAATAGACACTTTACATTAATGATTCGCAGTTTTCGACATCGGGAGCTAAGACGCTTATACGAGCGCGGAGATCCCAGCCTCATTCGTACCGACCTGCGCGAGAGAGTCGAAGTGATGCTGGCACAACTCGACGTGGCAGAAAACGTGAACGCAATGCGTCTATCCAGATATCGGCTGCACGCTCTCAAGGGTAACCTAAAAAGCCATTGGTCGATCACCGTGAAAGCCAATTGGCGTATCATCTTCCGCTTCGAGAACGGAAATGTCTACGACGTAGATATGATTGATTATCACTGAAGAAAGTAGGATCGAAAATGCCCATGAAGAACCCGCCACATCCCGGCAAGGTGGTGCGCATTTCATGCCTGGAACCGCTCGGGCTCAGCGTGACCGAGGGCGCGAAGGTACTGGGCGTAAGCCGTCAGGCACTTTCGAATCTGGTGAATTGCCATTCACGGATTTCCGGCGACATGGCGGTTCGCCTTGCAAAGGCTTTCGGCTCGACCCCGGAGACCTGGATTCGTCTGCAGGCGGCTTACGACGTCGCACAGGCGCAGGCCCGAGAGGATCAAATCGAAGTTGAGCGTTTCCTACCCGGGTAGTCTGACGTGTTGACTATTAACTACACCAGAAGACACAAACTTATACCCTAACTCGTACTTTACTCTTCGGTTGTAGCTACTACAATAAGGCTACAAGGAGATCGTTCATCGTGAATTCCGATGCAGTTGTTCGAGCACGAATAGATAAAGAAACCAAAGCTCGAGCTAAGACAGCGCTTCAGGCTATAGGCTTGTCCATGTCCGATGCGATTCGATTACTAATGGTGCGTGTAGCGAACGAGAAACGGTTGCCGTTTTCGATTCAGGTACCGCGTCCTGCGACTACCAAGGCGATGAAAGAACTGGAAGAGGGTAAGGGTCAGCGATTCGACACTGCCGAAGGTTTGTACCAAGACCTCGAAACATGAAATGCAGATTCCGGTTCGTTGTATTTACACCCGGTCCGGTCAGGTTTACACACTGATCTTTTTGAGCTGTAACCTGTCAGGCCCTACACAGTCCGGTTACAGACCACTTTGACCGATCTCCCCGTTATAGAACGCGTATCCAATAACTCGGCCGAGGTCAACGCGTCCATCATATGGCTCCATGGTCTGGGGGCGGACGGAGGCGATTTTGCGCCGATTGTTCCGCAACTGGGGCTGCCGGCGGCCTACGCAGTCCGCTTCGTGTTTCCATCAGCGCCATCCATCCCGGTGACGATCAACCAGGGGATGGTGATGCCCGCGTGGTACGATATCCTGGAGCTGGGTGAAACCCGGCGTCTCGACGAAGACGGATTGCGCGCTTCAGCAGGCAAGGTGCAGGCGTTGTTGCGACGGGAGATCGATCGGGGCGTACCGAGCGAACGGATCCTGCTGGCGGGCTTTTCCCAGGGCGGCGCGGTCTGTCTCGAAGCCGGGCTGTCGTTTCAATACCGGATCGGCGGCATCATTGCCCTGTCCACCTACTTTCCCACGGCGGCCAGCATCGTCGTGCATCCAGCCCAGTCCAGGCTTCCCGTACTGGTCTGTCACGGATCAATGGATCCGATGTTGAATGAATCCCTGGGGCGCGACGCCGCCGAATCCCTCAGGCGATTGGGCATGGTTCCCGAATACCACGCGTATCCCATGGCCCACCAGGTGTCTCCGCAGGAAATCGTCCAGATCGGCCAATGGATCCGCGCCGTACTGGGGAACTGAAGGGGATTGTTTTGGGAAGGCGCACCGGAAGCCTCAGAGTTCAATTCGGAGGTTCAGATACTCAGCAATCCCGCCGCGTTATTTTTCACAATCCCCATGGCTGCGTCATCTTGAAGATCGATGAGCACCCGCGCTAATGCCGCCGTCGGCATGAATACCGGGGCGTGAGACCCGAAAAGCAGCTTGCCCCCGATTCCGGCGTCCACCAGCATCTTCACGCTGTCCACCCCATCCACCTGGGGCGTATCGGCGTAAAGACCGGGCAATTCACGGACTTGCGCCGCGAATTCCCTCAAAGTAGCCGCGCTCGTTCCGCCCATGACCAGTTTCAAATCGGGATGGCGTTTCGCCGCTTCCACCACGTCTCTTGCCGGTACATCGGGCACCATCGCCAAAGGGTGTTGTCGTCGTGGGTCATCGATACGAATCTGCACCATCACGGCCAGATTCACCCGACCCGCCTCTTCGAACAGTTCATCCGCCGCATCCAGTCCATACCCTCCATAACCCGGCAGCAGCTTGATCATGCGGACGGCACGATGCCCGGTCGATTCCGCCAACTCTTCCGGCCATGTGGGCAGCGTCGGGTCGATGACCGGTACAGGGCTGATGTCGCCATACTTCTCTGCCGCTTCATATACAAGAGGGTTGCAGAGATGTGGGTTGGTACTCCACGCGGCCGCCAGTGGGGCCATGAAAATCCGCTCCACGCCGTACTCGCGTAACGAGGTTCGCACCGAAGCGACGTCGTACGGCACGTTGACCAGGGCCGGCCACGGACCGGTCCATGCGTTGACGTCGATGATCATGATTCACTCCGTAGTTTCCGCCCCGCTATCTCCCCAGCTCCGGGCCTCGTTTTGCAATCCCCGGTACCGAACCTCGTCCAGAGCCCCCAATCAGTTGCCCAACTTCAATATCCGCAATGCGTTATCCCACAGAATCGCACGTTTGTCGATGTGTGGTATGTCCGACCCCAGGACCTTGTTCATCGTGACGCCGAAGTGGCGGATAGGCGCGTCCGAGCCATAAACGACCCGGTGAGCGCCAAGCCTGCTGACGGCCGCTTCGACCATGCCGCTTTCCGGATCGCCGCCCGACGTATCCACCACGACGTTCGGCACGTCGGCGACCGCCTCGATGCCCCGGAGACCCACTCCGTTGAGATGGGCCATGATGATCCTTGCCTCGGGGTGGCGGCGGGCGAGGTCGGCCACGTCGAAGGGCGTGGACTCGCCGGGCAGGTTGCCGGCGGTCTTCAGCCAGGCGTGCTGCAGCACCGGGACGTCCAATGACACAGCCGCTTTCATGATCGGGTCGAGACCGGGGCCCGATGCCCTGCGGGCCACCCAGAGCTTGACCCCGGCCATGTGGTGAGTTCCCACGCATCGCTCGATCTCGGCGACGGCCTCGTCCGGGAAAGCGGGTGTGACATAGCAGAACGGCAGGATCGCGTCGGGTTGTACGTCTCGCATCCGCAGCACGTAGTCGTTGGCCAGTCGGCACTGTTCGAAGGTGGGTTCATAGGGCGTGGTTTCGTACAGCGAAAACACACACATCCGGGTCACGCCGGAACGGCGGGCGGTCGCGATCAGTCTTTCCGCATCCTCGACAGGCGAGGAAACCCCAAAGGATCCGAAACAGTTCAGGGGATGTACGTGGATGTCCAGTACCGGTCCGTCGGGTAGAAGCTTCTGACGCAGGGAGGCGAGGGTCATGAAACAGAAAGTAGCCGTTACAGCCGGTAGAAGGAGATGGCGTTGTCCCGAAACAGCTTGCGTCTTTCGGCGTCGGAGAGTCCGCTGGTCGCCCACGACAGGATCTCCACCCAGCGCGGGTACTCCGTAGCCTGGAAGGCGACGGGCCAGTCCCCGCCGTATATGACGCGGTCGATGCCGAAACACGCGATCACGTGGTCGATGTAGGGTTTCAGGTCCTCGGGCGTCCACCGCTCCATGTCGGCCTCCGTGACGAGGCCCGACACCTTGCAGGACACGTTTGGCATTTCCGCCAGGGTCCTCAGTTCGTCCTTCCACGGGTCGAAGACCTGGTTTTTGATGTCGGGTTTTCCGATATGATCCAGTATGAAGGAGACTTCGGGACACTGTCTTACGAATCCGATCGCATTCGCCAGCTGTGGGTGGAAGATGCAGATGTCGAAAGACAGCCCGTGGGACGGCAGCAGGCGGCCCCCTTCGATGAACGCCGGCTGGAGGCAGAAGCCGGCGTCTTCGGACTGCAGCAGGCGGCGGATACCCTTGACCAGCGGAATGGCGGCCAGAGTCTCGAGATCTTCATCGACGGCCGCGCCCCGTTCGAGCGGCGCGTTGGCCACGATCCCGCGAATCCGGTCGTCCTGCCGGGCAAGGCCGGATACCCATTCCGCTTCCTGGACGTGTTGGCCCGCGTCGCATTCGCACTGCACGAAGACCATCTGCTCCACCTGGACGTCCCCGCAGGCCTGCCGGTATTCCTCCAGCAGGTACCGCTGGTTCAGCAGGGGTATGTCGTCCAGCCAGCTGTATCTCAGGTGATTCGGGTCCCACAGATGTACGTGGGTGTCTACAATGGGGAAGTCCATCATGGTTTGGTCTCTTTCAGGGTGTGTCGCGTTGCGAGTACGTGGTTTAGTTAGATGCCTCCGGAGGAGACGCTTTGGGTAAAAACAGGGTTCTTCCAGGCGTACCACGCTTTATCGGTATATCCGCTCTTGACTTCAACGTCGACTTCCATGCGCAATGCGACGATCTCTTCGTCGCTTAAAACATCCATCAACGCGCTTTTGAGACGCTCGCCGACGTCCACGTCCAGAATCCGTCCTTTCTTCTTCGACATAACCCATCCTCATGGAATAAAAACCAGTTTGATCATTATAGAAATACAGGCGGCTAGAATAATGCCGATGATCCACCGAAAATACGTAGCGTTACTTTCGATCAGGTATCTGATGTGATCATCTGACGCTTCAAGTCTGGCCAACCGGTTTTTGATACTGTTGTCTTTGTAATAGATTTCGACCATTACTTCTTCGTTGGAGCTATGTGGTTTTCTTTCGTTCACATTTGATCTCCTTCAATTGCAAGCTATCGGGGCAATGGCAGGCAGTCAATGGATTTACAGCCGCAAATTCATCAAGCGACTGGCTGCGAGTCCGACCTTGAGAAACCTGTAGAATCAAGCGCCTGTGGTGTTGTTTTTGTGCTTGAACTATCTCGCACCCCCGTGTACTATGCCGGTTCGACGGATCCTTCAACTTTCCCCGTTTTCTGGTCGAAAGTTCGTCTTCTACGTTAATTGGACTATATGAATTAGACGGTAAGTAACGCCAATTCTCGGATCCTATTTCATGTCTGCCGAAACCCCTACCGAAGCTACCCGTCCGCTCGGCAAGCTGGCGCCCCTGAAACTGGCCGCCGTGCCCACCTTCGCCGGCATGCTGAAGTACATCGGTCCCGGCATCGTCTGGGCCGGACTGGCCCAGGGCAGCGGCGAGCTCATCTGGTGGCCCTACCTGACCGCCAAGTACGGCGCGGCCTTCATCGGCCTGCTCATCCCGGCCGCCCTGATGCAGTTCTGGGTGAACGTGGAGATCGCCCGGTATACAATCATGACGGGCGAGACGGCCCTGACCGGCTTCAGCCGCATCGGGAAGTGGTACGTGTCGGCCATCTGGGTCGGGGTGTTCCTGGAGAACATCTGGTTCGGCGCCTACGCGTCGGCGGGTGGCGGCGCGCTGGCGGAGCTTACCGGGTTTCCCTTCGGATGGACGGTCCGGGGTCAGTCGCTTTTCTGGGCCTACCTGACCATCGGCATCTACCTGGTCGCCCTGTTCATGGGCCGGGTGGTCTACCTGATCGTGGAACGACTTACCGTGGCCGTGGTCGTCATCACGATGGTGGGAATCGCTTTTGCCGTTTTCCAGCGGCCTGTACTAGACGTGGCGGGCGAATTCTTCGGCGTCCTGCTGACGCCCGGTTACCACAGGCCCGCCAACTGGGACCCCGCGGACCTGTCCACGGTGCTCACCGCCATCGTCTTCGCCGGGGCCGGCGGGTTCGGCCAGCTCTTCCTGTCCTACTGGATGCGGGACAAAGGCGTGGGGATGTCGGCCTATATCGGGCGCATAACCAGTCCCCTGCGCGCCGCGCCAGAGGCTATTTCGGCGACGGGTTATGCCTTCGAGGACAACGAGGCCAACCGGATAAACTACGGGAAGTTCATGCGGTACCTGAAGCTCGAATCCGGACTCGGCGTCGCGCTGAACCTGGTCACGACCATCATCATGTGCTGGTTGGCTTGGGCCCTGCTGAAGCCGCAGGGCATCGTTCCCGAGGGCTGGGAAATCGCCGTGGTGCAGTCCGCTTTCTTCGAGGTCAGCTGGGGCGCCATCGGCAAAGTCGTTTTCCTGATCGTCGCCGCGGCTTTTCTGTGCGATGCCTGGCTGCAGTCCACCGACGGATTCGCCCGCATCCAGGCCGACTTCATCTACGCCAACGTGAAGCGGGCGAGGCGGTTTCATTTCCGCACGCTGTACTACGGTTTCGTCGTGGTCTTCACCCTGCTGACCACGATCACGCTACCCCTCGCGCAGCCCGGGGACCTGCTCATCATCCGGGGCGTCATCGCCTTCATGGCCATGGGGCTCTTCTGTCCCGGCCTGATCTACCTGAACTACGTGCTCGTTCCCCGGGCCTTCCCCGCGTGGGTGAAGCCCCATCCGCTCACCCGGGTCATCATGGTCGCCATCACCGCGACCTACATCTCCATCGGACTCTGGTACATCTTCGTGCGCCTGTCCTGAGCGCAGGAATCCACCCCGATCGATAATTTCGGGGCACCGCGTCGCCCGCGAAGCCTATTCCTACTACACCACCGCTGGCGCCATCCGCGCCGTTCTTTCTTCGGCGATGCGTACCCCGGCCTCGATGATCTCGAGGGATTCGTCGATCTGCGCTTCGGTGATGGTGATGGGCGGCATGAACCGCAGTACCTGGGAACCCGACAGTTCCATGAAGCGCAGGCTCAACGGGTCCTTGTTGAGCATCCTGGGCACGATGGGCAGCCAGAGCCCGTTCTCGTAACAGTACTCCGTCACCATAGCGGCGCCTTCGAAATTGGGCTCCCGGCTCTGCTTGTCCGTCACCAGTTCGAGCCCCAGGCACAGGCCAAGCCCCCGGGCCTCGCCCACGATTTCATATTCCGCCTCCATCACCTTGAGCCGGTCCATGAAGTAGTTGCCCACGACCCGGGCGTTTTCCACCAGGTTCTCGCGATCGACGATTTCGATATTGGCCAGGCCGGTCTCGCAGAGCAGCGGGTCTCCGGCGTGGGACGAGAAGGGCATGAATCCCTTTGCCACCGCGGCGTCCGCGATTTCCGCGCTGGTCATCACGGCGCACAGGGGCACGGCGCCGCCGAGTCCCTTGGAGCAGGTCACGATGTCGGGCACGAAATCGAAGTGCTCGAAGGCGAACCACTTGCCCGTCCGTCCGAAGCACGTCAGGGCCTCGTCCGCCACGGTCAGGATGTCCCGTTCCCGGCAGATCTCCACGATCCGCTGGATCCACTCCTTGGACGGCACGATCTGTCCCGCCGCGCTCATCAGCGGTTCGAAGAAGAAGGCCGCGGGCCGTCCGGAGGTGGACGAGTCGATCACGTTCTCCGCCGCGTCTGCGCATCCCAGGTTGCAGCAGGCTTCATCCCGGCAGAACTGGCACCGGTATTCGTATGGCGTCGGGATGAAAGAAGCGCCGGTGGGCATGGGCCCGTATCCTTCCCGAAGCATGCCGCCCCTTCCGGTGATGGACGCGCTGCCGTAGGACTGCCCGTGGTAGCCGCGCATGAGGGCGATCACCTCGAAGCGGTCCGTGTACTTCCGCACGAGGCGCAGGGCCATTTCGTTGGATTCGGATCCCGTGCAGGCGAAGAAGGACTTCTGCAGCGGGTCCGGCGCGATTTCGGCCATCTTCTTGGCCAGCAACACCTCCGACGGTGCGATGAAAGTCGTACCCACTTGGATGATCTTGTGGGCCTGGTCGCAGAGGGCCTTTACGTATTCCGGGTGGGAATGGCCCAGGGTCACGCAAAGTTGACCCGATTGAAAGTCGATGAACCGCCGGCCTTCCACGTCCCACATGTAAAGCCCGTCGCCGCGTTCGGGAACCAGCGGCGCGGTGCGCATCGGATGACGCAACAGGTACTCATTGCCGAGTTCAAGCCAGCCCGCGTTCGTGGTGGGTAGCGACGCCATGATCCGTCTCCTGAGGTTGCTGAACTTTGATTTTGGCCATCGTTTTAAGGGGGGAAATAGGGTAAGGCCATGCTAAACCGACACCACCGGCGTGTCAATACATTTCGCCGGTGCCGTTGCGAGGCGATCCAGATTGTTTTTGCCTTGTTGCGGTCGCGGTTCTATCTTCAGCGGGGTTCACATTCCCTGGTTTATTTCATAGGCCAATCGTAAAGATCTATAGCATCCGAGGCGCATCATGAAAACTTATCGCGTAGGGATCATCGGACTGGGCCGCATGGGCAGTACGATCGACGACGAAGGCCACACGCCCCTGCCCTATTCCATCGCGGCGGCCAGCAGGGCGAGCGAACGGCTGGAGATCGCCGCCGGCTGCGACCTGCGCTCCGAACGCAGGGAGGACTTTTCCAGGCGCTGGGGCGTCCACGCCCTGTACGAGGATTTCCGGGAGATGGTCCGGGAGGAACGCCCCGACATAGTTGCCGTATGCACCACCGCCTCGGGTCTGCAGAAACCGGCCCGGGAGGCGCCCGACGCGTCGTTCCGCGGAGATTCCCACGCCGAGTTGGCCGTCGCACTGGCGGAATTGGGCGTGCCCATGCTCTACGTGGAAAAGGCCATGGCCAGCTCCATGGCCGCGGCCGACGATATCCACGACGCCGTTTTGAAGCACGGAACGGTGTTCAATACGGGCGTGCTGCGCAGATTCGACAACCGCTACGGCGTGGTGCGGAACGCGGTCCTGAGAGGCGACGTGGGCGAACCCAGGGCGGCTATCCACTACGCGCGTTCATCCCTGATGCACGGTCACATCCATTCCATCGACACGCTCTCCTGGCTGCTCGGTGATCCCGTCATCAGGTCCGTTCGCGGCGAGATCGACCCCCGGGACTACGTCATCGAAGACGATCACATCCCCTACGACCCGATCGCGACGTACGAACTGGACTTCGAGAACGGTGTGCGTGCGTGGTCGATCCCCGCGGCGGGATGGGAGTACGAGATCATCGGGTCCGAAGGGACCATCCGGTCGCTGAACAACGGGGCCGGCGCATCATTGCGGCGCGCGCCGCTCGACGAAGGAGACGATCATAAGGGTCGCAGCACCTGGGAGGAAGTGCCGTTCGAATTCGTTACGCCTGAGAGCACGGTCGTGTCCTGCCTCGAAGATCTCATCCGTGCATACGAGACGGACGAGCAAAGCCTCGGCCATGTCGAGATCGCCCACCACATCACGGAAGCCTGCATCGCCGTCGCCGAAAGCCACCGCCGCGGCGGCGCCTGGGTGGATCTCCCGCTGGTCAACCGGGATCTGTACATCTGGCACGTCTGAATGCCTGGTCGGGAGCAGCAGGCTGTGCTATCGCCCCCATGATCTGGGTTTATTACCTTGGGGGTGGTTCGTCCTGTGGTGCGGAAGCGTTGAATCTCAAGTAACCCCTCACCTCATCCACCTTAGTCTCCACCCGGTCCAACGATGCCCGCAAATCCTTGATCTCCGCTTTGATTTCGGTCCTTAAGCTACTCATTTCAGTGCGCAATTCAGATCTCAAGCTACCCATTTCGTTTCTCAAGCTACCCATTTCGTTTCTCAAGCTACCTGTTTCACTTCCAATTTCATCCCTTATGGAGTTTAACGAAACATGCAAATACGTTAATACTGAAATAAGGGTGATTATCGATGTAAAGACTGCGCCGTGACGCTGCCACCAACCTGACTCGGTCATTCCATTCCCTCCCAATACATTACGCATTGTGTCCACGATGCCTGTGGTTCCTGAATCTTACTGACGGGGGCTGGAATCGTTGCCGGTTACAAGATCCGTAATCGCAATCCGGATCACCCGGATATCTTCATTGATGTCTTCGAGAGTCGTTAAGATTCCACTTTCTATTGCTTCTCTCTTCCCCATCCAAAGGCACAGTTTTCCGACAGCCCCGATTACAGCGATCAACAGTACGGCAGCAACCGCGGGCAACCACAAAGGTATCGATTCCATTTGAATCTCTTTTTGGGCGATTTTTTTAGTGTGTACCTGTGTAATGGATCACGAGATAAACAACTTTAAGAGGATCGCAACGGTCATAACCAATTGACCGATCACTACCGTCTCGATCCGGGATAGGCGTTTGTCTATCTGTTCGATGATGCCTTCCAGGCGTTCTATCCGTCCTTCGTGGTTCGTACTTTCAGTCGACATGATTTGAACCAGTCCTTTCAAACGGCCTTCCGTTGGCCAAGCCCCATTACCATATCTTGATCATAGCGACCAGCAACCCGGCGAAGTTAACCAGTCCCACCAGTGCGAGAGCCAATACCCAGGTTTTTGTCGCCATCGTTTGTTCTATCACGCTCAATCTGGTTAGTATACCGTCCTGGCTATCGGAACCGTGAACAGCGTTGTCCAGCCGGCCAACTGTATTCTCCAACCTTCGCATATCGTTTTGCAATTGCCCCACGTCTCTTTGCAAATGCCCCAGGTCTCTTTGCAGTTGCCCCACATCGGTTTACTCCTTGTTGACATGCCATGCCTGTAATCCCATCTAGCAAATATGATGCGGGTATTCTCTAAATGGAATAGACAGAATACCTCCACTGATTCTCGAAGAATAAAAACATTTTTGAAGGCAAGGTAGGTTCCGAGCGGACAACCAGGCACGGATCAAGACAGTGTTGAGGGTCCTGAATCCGCGCGCACGCTCCGGGGATGGCTGGATTCTACCTGCACCAACCGGTCTTCCTCCAGCACGTAACCAGTCAACCGGCCGCCGTAGATACATCCCGAATCCAGGCCGATCACGTAGGGCGAGCCGTCGTCCCGACGCTTGACGACGAGCCCCCCGGGCGCGTCGTGGCCGAATATGATCAGCTTTCCCGATGGATCGTAGGCGTCATGCCATCGCGGTCCCACAAGACCGTCCACGGGCGGCCAGGTCCGGATGACGAGAAACTCGTCCGTAGTAGTGCCTTGCAGGCCTTTTTCAGGATTGATCCCTGCATGGACCAGGAGAAATTCGGACTCGTCTATCCACAGGGGCAGCGATTCAAGCCAGGGGATCAGGGAATCGGCAACCCGTGCGAGTGATTCCAGGGTCTGAAGGTAATCGCGCCATCGCGTGGGAACCGGGGTTCCGGACAAGTGCTTTCGGAGCCGGTCCGGCAGCCGGTAGTCGTGGTTGCCGAGGACCATCCTCGCCCCGGTATCATGGATCAGTGTCCATACATCGACGGGGTCCGGT
This sequence comes from Gemmatimonadota bacterium, assembly GCA_026706345.1. NCBI lineage: Bacteria > Pseudomonadati > Gemmatimonadota > Gemmatimonadota bacterium. Next base: position 55,770 of record JAPOYX010000013.1, read on the forward strand.
CCCCTGGTAAAGGCGTCGCCTGTCAGGTAGAGGAGGTCCGTATCCCGTTGGAATTCCAGTTTGGAAAGCAGTTGTTCGAATTCACGGGCGCAGCCGTGAATGTCGCCGATGAACAGGGTTCGCAAGGAGATTCAGGACTCCGGGAAGATCAACACGCGGGTACGAACTGATGGAAACGATGGCCCTCACTAAGTCTACCGGAGGACACGGACGACCGGCAATGTCGTCATCCTGAATGATAACCGTTCGACTAGGGGAGGGTCAAGGGAATGAACCGCGAATTTCCTTTCCTTAAATCGTTGAACGCAGAAAAGCCCCGTACCTGCAACGGGGCTTTTCTTTTTCGCGGGACCGATCGCCCTTTTCAGTGGCCGAGGCTCCTACTTGGGGCGAACGGGAAGACGTTCTAAGGTGACTTGATACAAATGCCAAGACGAGTGTGTCCAGGATGTAGTCTTGTCACACTGTCCTGTCAGGATAATACCGGGAGCCACCCTTGAACTTGGCGAGTGGCCACAACCTTGGCAGGCATGACCACTCACCCATCACAGGACTCTGTCAGTACCCTGGCTACGGGCCCGGATTATCCCGAGATTCGATGGTTATTAAGGAGCCGCAACACCAATCACGAACGAAGTACTCTCAGCACCGTCGGCTGTAGCCGTAACCGATGTTTCGCCGTACGCCGTATTAACATGGCGCTGGTCGAACTCGTAAGTGGCTAGTCCAGCAGCCGCAGTGACCATATCCCTGATCGTTTCGACCTCTACCGCCGGACTTGCACCAGGATCAGCGAGATCGTTGTGTCTATCGAAACTAATGACATCAGTATCGTTGCTCTCAAGCGATATAGCTAGGGTTCGGCCAGGGTCCGTAGTAGCAACCACCCAATTCCCTTCCGCATTTCGCTCTTCCACGCGTATCGTGTAGGTGATCTTGGTGGTACCTTCCAAGGTGTTCGCTGGGTTAAAATTAGCTTCCGTCAGTGCCGGCACGCCGTAGTCATCATGCGTCTTGTCGGTGTTCTTCCGAGCGATATTCAGCGTGTAGTCAGACTTACGGACAGCACGCAACCGATATTGGAAATCTCCAATCGGCGTAACGGTGATCTTAACCGGCTTGCTGGTCTTTCCACCTGATGTTGCCGTGATGGACGTCGAGCCCGCACCATTTGCGGAAACAGTCCCTCCATCGACGGATGCTACCGCGGGGTTGCTGGAAGCCCATTCGAACGAAGCGCCGGCTATTTCGGACGCATCTTTTTCATGCGCCGTAGCCGCCAACTTCACCGAAGACCCCTCGGGTATGACAAGGCTGTAACCGGCATCCTTTGAAGTCTTCTGGGAACCTGGACCGGCTACGAGAACATGGTCTATGGCGCCGGCGACGTTGACATTGATATCTATCTTAATGCCCCGTCCGTCGACCATTAAGGATAACTTGGCTTCACCGGAAAGGCCAGCTTCGATCATGCCGTCTCCATCTATCGACACAACCTCGTCAGAATTAGACGACCATGAAAACATCACGTCAACCATGTCGCCTGATTGAGACGCCGCTTTCGCCGTGAGCATATCCTCGGTACCGGCAATCAGGTTGAGAGGCGACAACTTATTACCTGTTCCGTCTTTCTTGTCACCACCCTGATCGAAATTCGGAGCGAGATAATAGTACTTCTTCTCATTGGAACCGCGGATGATCGTGATGTGGTGAACGTCCGCGAGAATGGTGGTGAGGTCGGGAATGCCACCCGGTATACCTGAGTCACCAGTATCGCCCTTATCACCCTTGGGACCTGGATCACCTTTCGGACCAGTATCGCCCTGATCACCCTTCGCTCCGGGCTGACCTGCCGGACCCTGATCACCCTTCGCTCCGGGCTGACCTGCCGGACCCTGCGAACCTGTAGCGCCTGGCGGGCCTGCAGCGCCTGCCGGACCCGTCGGACCTGCCGGGCCGGTCTTACCTTCGCATCCCATCAGGGACAAGCCGAAGGCCAATACAGCAATTATGAGGTAATGCATTGTGTTCTCCCATTTATGGAAACACTCACTAAAAGGAATGACGAAGATACGAAACGGACCTATATCGCCTCCTTTCCCGCGAATTGATCGGTTGATTAGATCGCAACTCAAGACTGCTTGGACTCAAGACTGCTTGGACTCAAGACTAGTCGGATTTCGGGCCTTATCTGCGGACTTTTCCCCTTAAATATGATTAGATTGAACGTCAGGAAGCGGCCGGCTTCCTCGCCTGAAATCAGATGAAACAGGACACCATGTACTGTTCTGTTTTTGGAGGTATGAATTCGGTTACGTCAGGCGGGATCGGGTACATCAGGTATGGGTAAAACAGGGAAGGGGTGAGCGTAGATTGGTGGGCGCTGGACCAACAACAGGTCGAGGTGGTTCTACTCCTTCATTTCGGACCGCCAGGGTGAATTGCCTTGAGCCCACCCTGCGTGTGGCGTATATTGACGGGGTTGTTGAGACGTGGAATTCTCGGAGAATAATTAGTGGTAATACCTAGTATTTATCAACTTGCCATCAGCATCAAACCATTCTG
>JAPOYX010000014.1:0-43318 GCA_026706345.1 Gemmatimonadota bacterium
GTCAACAACGCCGGCATTCTGCGTGACGTCATCTTCCACAAGATGGACGAGAGCTCCCGCCGCCAGTTCCCTCGCGAGGATCTGCCCGGTGTGGGAAAGGGACGCGGCGATTTTCTCGGGCGTACCCGTCGCGACCACGTGGCCGCCCTGGTCGCCGCCTTCGGGACCGAGGTCGACGATCCAGTCGGCTGTCTTGATGATGTCGAGGTTGTGCTCGATGACCAGCACCGTGTTGCCCCTGTCCACCAGCCTGTTGAGGACCTTCAGCAACTTGCGGATATCGTCGAAGTGGAGCCCCGTGGTCGGCTCGTCCAGCAGGTAGACGGTCTTGCCGGTGCCCGGCCGGGAGAGTTCCTTCGCCAGCTTGACGCGCTGCGCCTCGCCCCCCGACAGCGTGACGGCCGACTGACCGAGCTTGATGTAGTCGAGTCCCACGTCGTACAGCGTCTGGAGCATGCGCCGGATGCGGGGCACGTTCTCGAAGTGCTCGAGGGCCTCGGCCACGGTCATCTCCAGGGTATCGGCGATGGTCTTGCCCTTGTAGGTCACCTCCAGCGTTTCCTTCATATAGCGCTTCCCGTCGCAGACTTCGCAGGTCATCCACACGTCCGCCAGGAAATGCATTTCGATCTTGCGCACCCCGAGTCCCTGGCAGGCCTCGCAGCGGCCCGCGGGCACGTTGAAGCTGAACCGGCGGGGTTCGTAGCCCCGCATCCGGGCCTCCACGGTCTGGGCGAAGAGCGAGCGGATCGGCGCGAAGAGCCCGACGTAGGTGGAAGGGTCCGACCGGGGGGAATGGCCGATGGGCGTCTGGTCGATGTTGATGACCTTGTCCACGAACCGCAGTCCCCTGATCTCGTCGTGGGGTCCGGGGTTTACCTGGGCACGGTGCAGGGTGGAGGCCAGCACGGGATACAGGATGTCGTTGACGAGGGAGCTCTTCCCCGATCCGGACACCCCCGTAACGCAGATGAGGAGCCCGAGGGGCAGCGTCACGTCGATGTTCTTGAGGTTGTTCTGGCGGGCCCCCACGACGTGCAGCTTGTTCCGGCCGGGCTTGCGGCGGTTCCGCGGCACTTCGATGCGAACCCGGTTGCCGAGGTAGCGTCCGGTCAGCGAAGCCGGGTGCTCCTTGAGCGCGGCCGGCGACCCTTCGCCCACGATCCGGCCCCCGTACGTGCCCGCCCCCGGACCGAAATCCACCAGGTTGTCGGCATGCTCCAGCGTATCGCGGTCGTGTTCGACCATGATGAGGGTGTTGCCGAGGTCGCGCAGGTTCTCCAGGGCCTCGATCAGCCTGAGGTTGTCCCTCGGATGGAGCCCGATCGTGGGTTCGTCCAGCACGTAGAGCACGCCGGTCAGTCCCGATCCGATCTGGCTGGCCAGACGGATCCGCTGCGCCTCGCCGCCCGAAAGCGTGGGCGCGCGGCGGTCGAGGGTCAGGTATTCCAGGCCCACGTCCAGGAGGAAGCGCATGCGGTTGCGAATCTCCGTCATCACTTCGCCTACGACCTCCCGCTGGGATGCGGATAGTTCTACTGCGTCGATAAAAGCCGTGGCGCGGTCGATGGACATGGCGCAGAGCCCGGCAATGGATACGCCGTCGATCAGCACGGACAGGCTATCGGGCCGGAGCCGTCCCCCGTCGCAGGCCGAACAGGGCGTCGGCTGCAGCAGGCGGGCCAGTTCGGGGAACCGGTTCGCGTACCGGGCGACCAGTTCAACCGTCGGGAATATGCCCCGGAACTGGAAGGACAGGCCGGGTACCCGGGGGTCGTCGATCCACTGTTCGCTTCCGTGGAGAAACGCCTGGAGCTGCTCCGGCGACAGCGCTTCAACCGGTGTCTCCAGGTTAAACCCCTTTGCGGACGCGACCTGCTCCAGCAGATCGAACATGGACCGGTCGCCCATGGCGTCGTCCCCCCAGATCGCCGCTGCGGCCTCGCGAATGGACTTCGAACGATTGGGAATCAACAGGTCGAGGTCGATGCCGGGCTGGGTCCCGAGTCCCTCGCACTCGGGACACATGCCCGACCGGTGGTTGAAGGAGAAGCTCTGGGGGGACGGTTCTTCGTAGCTGACGCCGCAGGACGGGCACGAATAGTACCGGCTGAATCGAATATCGCGGGCGTCGTCGGAATCCGGTTCCTGCACCTCGGCGATCAGCAGTCCCCCCGACAGCTCCAGGGTCGTCTCCACCGAATCGGCCAGGCGCTGCCGCACGTCCCCCCGCATGACGATCCGGTCCACCACGACGCACAGTTCGTGGCGCCGGCGCCGGTCGATCTGTATATCCTCTTCAAGCCGGTGGAGGACGCCGTCGATGCGCACCCGGATGAACCCGTTCCGGCGGGCCCGGTCCAGGAGGGCCTCGTACCCCTCGGCGCCGTCGGGCTCCAGCGGCGCGTGCAGCGTGGCGCGGGTCTGCTCCGGCAGGGTCATGATGCGGTCCACGATCTGGCTGGGCGTCTGCGCGCCGATGGGTACCCGGCAGGCCGGGCAGTGGGGGACGCCGGCCAGGGCGTAGAGCGCGCGCAGATACTCGTAGATTTCCGTTATGGTGCCCACCGTGGAGCGGGGGTTCCGGCCCGGGGACTTCTGTTCGATGGAAATGGCCGGGGACAGGCCGACGATGTGGTCCACCTTCGGCTTCTGCATCTGCTGGAGGAACTGGCGCGCGTACGCGGAAAGCGATTCCACGTACCGCCGCTGGCCTTCCGCGTAGATCGTGTCGAGGGCCAGGGAGGTCTTGCCGGAGCCGGATACACCCGTGAACACGGTCATCCGGTCCCGGGGGATGGCCACGGAGAGATCATTCAGGTTGTGTTCCCGGGCTCCGCGCACGGTGATCTCCCGGATGTGCCCGTCTTCCGAAGCCACTTTTTCCACCGGCTCCGGAGGAGTCTGGGGCGCCCGGGGCCGCAGCGCCTTCCCCAGGATCTGCCCCGTGGACGATGCTTCGACGCCTGCTACCGTCTCCGGCGCGCCCTCAGCGATGATGCGCCCGCCCGCTTCACCGCCCTCCGGCCCCAGGTCGATGATCCAGTCGGCCGTCTTGATCACGTCGATGTTGTGCTCGATGACGACGACGGTGTTGCCCTTGTCCACGAACGCGTTCAGCACGGCGAGCAGGTGGGTGATGTCTTCGAAATGCAGGCCCGTCGTGGGCTCGTCCAGCACGTACAGGGTCCGCCCCGTGCTGCGCTTGCAGAGCTCGCGCCCCAGCTTGATGCGCTGCGCCTCGCCGCCCGACAGCGTGGGGGCGGGCTGCCCCAGCTTGATGTACCCCAGGCCCACCTCGTAGAGGGTCCTCAGCACCCGGGCGATGGACGGGACGTGTTCGAACAGCTCCAGCGCTTCCTGCACGTCCAGGTCGAGGACGTCCGAGATGGAATGTCCCTTGTACTTCACCTCCAGGGTTTCCCGGTCGAACCGTTTCCCCTCGCAGATCGAACAGGAGACCCACATGTCCGCCAGGAAGTCCATTTCCACCCGCGTGGCCCCGTTGCCCTCGCAGGCTTCGCACCGACCGCCCCGGACGTTGAAGCTGAACCGTCCCGGCTTGTAGCCGCGCACCCTGGCCTCGGGCGTCTCGGCGAAAAGGGACCGGATCGCGTCGAAGACCTTCGTATAGGTCGCCGGATTGGATCTCGGCGTACGGCCGATGGGCGCCTGATCGATGCTGATGACCTTGTCCAGGTGTCCCGCGCCCTTGAGGCTGTCATACGCGCCCGGGTCCGTGCCGGCCCTGTTCAATGACCGGGCCAGAGCCGCGTACAGGATGTCGTTGATCAGCGAACTCTTCCCGGAACCGGACACGCCGGTGACGCAGGTGAAGAGACCGACAGGGATGCGGACATCCAGGTTCTTGAGGTTGTTCTGCCGGGCGCCATAAATCGTCAGCCACTTGTCGTTAACCCCGCGGCGGGAGGCCGGAACGGGGATCGCCTTCTTCCCGTTCAGGTACTGCCCGGTCAATGAACCGTTTGTGGCGGCCACGACGCCGGGGCTGCCCTGGGCCACGATCTCCCCGCCGTTGATGCCGGCGCCGGGGCCGAAATCCACCATGTGATCGGACGCCCACATGGTTTCTTCGTCATGCTCCACGATGATGACGGTATTACCCTGGTCCCGCAGCTGGCCCAGGGTATCCAGCAGCCGCCGGTTGTCTCGTGGATGCAGGCCGATACTCGGTTCGTCGAGCACGTACATGACTCCGACGAGGCCGCGGCCGATCTGGCTCGCGAGACGTATGCGCTGCGCCTCGCCGCCTGAGAGCGTCGGCGCCGTGCGTTCGAGCGTCAGGTAGTCGAGTCCCACATTGAGCAGGAAGTCCAGCCGGGCGACGATCTCCTTGAGCGCTTCGTCGCCGATCTGGCGTTCGGCGTCCGACAGGGACAGCTTGCGGAAGAACGCTCGGATATCCGTGATCGACATCCGGCACAGCGCGGCGATGGAGACGCCGCCGAGGGTGACGGAAAGCGCTTCCGGCCTGAGGCGCTCGCCCTGACAGTGGTCGCACTCCCCGATGGCCATGTATCTTTCGAGCTCGGCCTTGTGCCGCGGGGACTTGAGTTGGTGATAACGTTTTTCCAGGTCGGGCACGACCCCGTTGAACCGGTCCTTGTGCGACCATTCGCCGCCCTTCCCGTTGCGGAAAGTGAAGGTAATGCGCTTGTACCCCAGGCCATACAGCAGGACGCGCCGAGCTTCCTCGGTCAGTTTCTCCCAGGGGGTGTCCAGGCTGAACCCCACGTATCCGGCTATACCCTCGAAGAAGTGCCGTTTCCAGAGATTGGTGATTCGCCCGAGGGGTTCGATCGCCCCTTCGTTGATGGATTTCGCCGGATCGGGTATGATGAGCCGCGGCTCGATCCGCATCATGGTGCCCAGTCCGTGGCAGTTCGGGCACATGCCCTGGGGACTGTTGAAGGAGAACAGCTGCGGCGCGGGCTCCTCGTAGCTCAGGTCGCACTTGTTGCAGGCGTACCGCGTGCTGAAGAGCTGGTCGGAAGTCCGGCCGTCCTCCTCCAGCTGGATCATCATGGTACCCTGGCCCAGATGCAGCGCGCCTTCCACGGCTTCGACCAGCCGGGTGCGTATATCGTCCCGCAGGACGAGCCGGTCCGTCACCACCTCGATCGTATGCCGCATGTTGCGGTCGAGATCGGGATCTTCGGAGAGGTTGACGACCTCGCCGTTCACCCGCGCACGCAGATAGCCCTGCCGGCGCAGGTCCTCGAAGAGGTCCCGGTATTCCCCGCGCCGGCCCTGGACGACCGGCGCCAGGACGTGCAGCCGGGTTCCCGAAGGCAGCGCCAGGATACGCGCGACGATCTGTTCGAGGGTCTGCGCCCCGATCTCGTCTCCGCATTTCGTACAATGGGGCGTTCCCACCCGGGCGTAGAGCACGCGCAGGAAGTCGTAGATTTCGGTAATCGTCCCGACCGTGGACCTCGGGTTCAGTCCGGAGGCCTTCTGTTCGATGGAAATGGCGGGCGCCAGCCCGGTGATCCGGTCCACGTCGGGTTTCTGCATCTGGCCGAGGAACTGCCTGGCGTAGGCGGAAAGTGATTCCACGTAGCGCCGCTGACCCTCCGCGTAGAGGGTATCGAAGGCCAGCGAGGACTTGCCGGAACCGGATACCCCGGTGAAGCAGATCAACGCGTCTTTGGGCAGGTCGAGGCTGACGTTCTTCAGGTTGTGAACGCGGGCCCCTTTGATCTGGATGGTCGTTCTGGCCATGGGAAGACGACTGGATTTCGCGGGTCGGCGGATCGGTCTGTCGCGCGTCGGTACAGCAACCGGAAGTTGCTATACGCGTGTTTAGAAATCAAGGTATTTTCACGGTGGCCGGGGAATCCCGCGCACTAACAAGTTTTAGGCTTTACACCTGAATGAGATCCCGTATTTTGATTGTTGTCAACTTCTCCAAGCGACCACCCAAGCGACCACCCAACCCGGCGACCACCCAACCCGGGTGGCTCGCTGAATACAACAGCCAAATGGCAAATAGGCGAGGACCCTCTGCATGGAGAGTTGACACTGCCCGGGGCCAATTTAGGCTGCCGGCAGACGACTCCCGAAAGGGGACCGTTATGCTCCGCATCCTCAAGAAAACGCTCAAATACTCGGCTATCGGTTTCGGAGGATTGATTGCGTTATCCGTTCTGATTGCCCTTTGTGCCGACCCCGAACCCGAAAAGTCGGCGGAGACGGAAACCCCTCCGAAGATCGAACCAGTCGAGACCGAAGAAGAAATCACGACTGACAGATATGCGGCTTGGATCGTCGAGCATGGACGGGAACGGGCGGGAGAGATGATGAACGAGGAAATAGACGCGTCATTCGAGGCGAAAGACGGACGTGTGGAACTTCTGATAAATGCCAAGTCAAAAGCCATGCTCCAGGACCATGAACGGTCACAACGGCAAAAGGCGGAGCGAGAGGCCGCACTTCAAGAGAGGGTTGACGCGCAGTTCAGTCCGTGGGACGGTAGCCACAGGGTGCTGGTGGAGGCTGTCAAAAAGACGCTGAACGATCCGGGGAGTTTCGAGCATTTGGAAACGAAAACCATGCGGGGAACGGGCTGGCCGGAGACGTTCGTGGTCCGTATGGAGTACACGGCCAAAAACGCCTTTGGGGGACGCGTACGCAAGTTTGTACTCGTCGAAGTAACGGGCGAGACCGGACGGATCGTTCAGGTGTTCGACGAGGGGTAAGCGAAGCCTACCGTCGCATGTCGTCGTGCCAGGGTCGAGGCAGTTCGGCAACCATTACAACATCTCGCGCTCTACATCAGATAAGCACAACCGCTTGTGTTTCAATAGGTTAGAAAAATCTTTACACCGGTACCGTATCGGCTTATATTCTCCGAATAGAAGGACGGAGCAAGAGGCTCCTCGCCGTTTAACGTACCTCTACGAGGGAGATGCAATTATGTATGCCGTCATAGTAACGTATTTAAATACGTTGCCACGCATTTCTCAATCAGAGTCCGAATTGTTGGAATCTGGTGGGAGAAAACGGCCATTTAACTGGCGGATTGTCGACCACATAAAGATCGGGATCGACATGAACAAAGCCCTATCCAACTATAGTCCCTTGGAGGGACCTCTAACGGCCACAAAAGAAACGATAGAGGAACTCAACCTCTATGGTGAGAATCACCGGAAACGGTGGACGGAATATCTGGAGGATCTTGAAGAGGAGATCTATGCCACGGAATAAACCGAAGGATGAAATCGTGGTACCGCCCCAGATATTAGAGACAGTCTAAGGGGTGGTTGAACAACGAATCAAGTCATTGGTTGTTGAAGCATCACTTCACATAGGGCCGATCCCCGACCCTGAAGACCTCAAGCGTTATGAATCCATTCTCCCGGGGCTAGCCGACCGAATCGTTACAATGGCCGAGAAGGAACAAGAGGAGAGATTTACTGAAAACAAAAGGGGACAATCGCAGTTCAACACCATTATGCGAGGCGCCTTCAGTTTGATGGGCCTCGGAATCATGATGTCCTTTTATCTTCTTGCCTTCGAGGATCCTCCCCAACGTAACTGGTGGTTTTTTCTATTGTTTTCTGTCCCGCATTTACTATCTCAAATCAGAAGCGCTTTGAGACGAGACAAAAAGCCATCATCACCGCCGTCGGATTGAAAAACCCTCGTTAAGCAAACACGCTTTCCCTAAACCCGTCCCACGGTCGCCTGTCTCTGAGGTGTTTGTACTTCCACGTGGCCTCGGCGACGTACAACGGCGTATACCCCAGCGCGTAATGGTGCTGGCTTCCGAACCACGTCCGTTTTAAGAGACTCGAAAAGCCCTCTATTGTGTTCGTATGGATCGGGCCGTTCACGTACTCGCGATAGTGATTGATAACTGAGTGAGGCAGGATTTCTCGGACGGCGCACCACGGCTTGAACTCGTCGGCAACGAGTATCTGTGTTTTTGGGCCGGTGACCGACCGGATGAAGTTGAGCAGGCCCTTGCCGGTCAGATCGTCGGCAACCTGGGCGACCACGGTGCCGTCTCGTTCGACCGCGTCTACGATGGGAGTTTTATCAGTCCCGCCCGGACCACCTTTCCCTTGCGCTTCGACAGCTCGTACCCGCGCTTGTTTTTCTTCCGAGGCTTATCGCCCAGCTACGTCTCGTCCGCTTCGATGACTCCAGTCAGCATGGGGGCCTGATCCGAGGCCATAGCCGCCTGGATCCGCTGTTGCATGTACCACACGGTCGGTTGCGTCAATTCGAGATCTCGGGCCAATTGGTAACTGGACAGGTTTTTCTTTGCGTTGACTATCAGGGCGATGGCGAGGAACCATTTTTGCATGGGCATGTGCGTACCCTGCATGACCGTCCCGGAAAGCACGTTAAACGACTTCTGCAGTCGTGACAGTTCCACCTGCCAACGAGGTTGTTTTGCTTCTTACGGTGGGCGTTTTCGACCGATCCGCAAAGTGGGCAGTAAGACCCGTTTCGGAATCGTATGGCTTCAAGATGGTCGATACAGGCTTGTTGATCGGGGAACCGGCGGAAAACTCCGACGAAGTTCACAGTGTATTTCCAATATGGTAAAAGGTTTATCTCTCTATCTACCCTTCATTGTACACCGTTTATTCCTACCTTCAAGCCTAAAACTTGTTATTTCGGAATCCCGGAAAAGACGCTTGTAATACGTGGCGGCGGGGGTTAACCTGAGGCGGTCGGCTTTGGACACCGGCCATGCGACCATCGATGCGGCAACGGCCGGCGACACGGCGAAAACCACTGAGTACGGCCCGGACGGCTCTGCTTCTTTCGGCGGCGCCCGGGCGGCGGGACAACCATCATGACAAATCCCTGGTACGTCGACTATTTCGGCGAAGACTACTACCATTTTGACCACCACGAGGATACGGACCTGGAGGTGGATGGCCTCGCGCGCCTGATCGGGCCTCCGGACGGGAGCGGGATACTGGACCTCGGCTGCGGCTATGGACGCGTCGGCGCGCCGCTGAGAAAGCGTGGTTACCGCGTCGTCGGGTACGACCTGTCCCCGTCGCTGCTGAAGCGCGCCCGCGAAGGGGAACCCGCGGGGGCCTGGGTCAGGGGCGATATGCGCGAACTACCCTTTGCCGCGGCATTCGATTGGGTTATCAGCCTGTTCAATACGATGGGCTATTTCGAGGGCGAAGACGAGAATTTCCGGGTGCTGAGATCGGTCTCGGAGGCACTGCGCCCCGGCGGCCGGTTCGTGTGTCAACTGGTCAACCGGGACTACCTGGTCCGGCGGTTCGCCGCCCGGGAAGTCCATCGCCGGGATGACCGTATCATACTCGAAGAACGCGACTTCGATCCGGTCGCAAACCGGGTTCATACCAGGACGACCGTATTCGACGGCGCCGAAAAGCGGGAATACACATCTTCCATCAGGGTCTACACGGTGACCGAACTGGACCTGCTCCTGGCCGCCGCGGGCATGACGATCAGGGAGGTGCACGGCGGACTCGATTTCAGGCCCTATGACTGGGATACGAACCAGTTGGTGGTAGTCGCCGAAAGGACCGAACAGTAGGGAATCCGGGTCTGGTCCGGCCCCCAATGTGCTTGACAAGAAACCGGTCTGGCCGTAGGATTCAATGTCGTTTCGACGCATCCGGGCACAGTTGAAAAGCATTTATGTCAGCTTAGAACGCAAAGGAAGCATACATGGCGTCAGACCTGTTGCGCGTGGCCGTTATCGGCCTGGGTTTCGGTCAATACCACGTCCGCGGCTACCAGGCCTGTCCCGGCGTGGTGGTCGAGACCATTTGCAGCAGGACCGCGGCAACCGCGCAGCGCGTGGCCACGGATTACGGGATCGCCGAAACGCACACGGACTACCGTGCGGTCCTGGACCGCAAGGACATCGACGCCGTCAGCATCTGCACGCCCGTGAACCTGCACAAGCAGATGGCCGTCGAGGCCCTGGAAGCCGGGAAACACGTGCTGTGCGAGAAACCCCTGGGACTGAACACCGAAGAAGCCGGGGACATGCTCGAGAGCGCCCGCCGGAGCGGCATGGTGCACATGACCAATTTCGGCTGGCGGTTCAACGGTCCGGCCTTTCGCATGAAATCCCTGCTCGACGAGGGATACATCGGCAGGATCTACCATCTGAACGCACGCTACATGATGGGTTACCGGGCGAGCCCCCGGAAAGAACACAGTTGGCGGGAGCGGCGCGTGGAGGCGGGGCTCGGCGCCATGGGCGACCTCGGCGTGCACCTGATCGACATGACGCGGTGGTGGGTCGGGGAATTCGAGCGGGTCTGTGCGCTGATGCACACGCTCATCCCGGAACGCCCCGCCCCCGATTCTTCCGCCATGCGGGAATCCGAGCTTGAAGACGCCTGCGCCTTTATCTCCCAGATGCAGGACGGGATCCAGGCCGTGTTCCACGTGAGCCGTTGCGCACTGTGCACGGACTACATACACATCGACATCCACGGCAGTAACGGCTCGCTGCAGTTCCAGTTCGTCCGCGAAACCATGCAGGCCAGTTTGAAAGGCGGACAGGGACTGCGAAGCAGCCTGCAGCCTCTGCCCGTGCCGACCCGCCAGGATACGCTGTCCCCGCAGAGACACTTCGTCGACGCGATCCGGTCCGGCGGAGAAGCCGATCCGAGTTTTCACGAAGGGTTCTGCGTGCAGCAGGTTGCCGACGCCATAACGGCTTCGGAGGAGAAACAGACATGGGTTGCCCTCTAATGGCATCACGGCGGTTCGTGCCGCGGCATCTGACGTTGCTGCTGGTTCCCCTTTTCCTCTTATGGATCCCCGGATGCGCCGGCCCGGATTCAGATGAAGGCTTCGCGGACGCCAGTCGCGATCAGGCCCGGGCCATTGCGGAAGAGGTGATGGAAGCCATGGGCGGCCGGGAAAGCTGGAATGCCACCAGGTATATACGGTTTTCGTTCTTCGGATTCCGCACGCATTACTGGGACAAGCACAGCGGTCGATACCGCGTCTCCTGGACCGACCGGGAGAGCGGGCAGTCCCACGTCGTCCTGATGAACCTGGACACCGGGGAGGGGAGGGCGTTCACGGACGGGACGGAAATCACGGACGCCGAGGCGCGGAACCGGTTCCTGGAGCGTGCCCGGGGCGCGTGGATAAACGACACGTACTGGCTGCTGATGCCCTACAAGCTGCAGGATCCGGGCGTCGATCTGGCCTACGCGGGCGAAGAAATCGTCGACGGTATCGTCTACGACAAGCTGCATCTCAGTTTCAACGACGTGGGGAACACGCCGGGCGATGAATACTGGGCCTATATCAACCGGGAAACCCGCCTGATGGACAAATGGGTCTATCTCCTTCAGTTGCGCGAGGGCCAGGACGAGAGAAGCCGGGGCGAATGGAAGTGGAACGACTGGCGTCAGTACGGCGATATCCTGCTTTCCGCGGAACGGGAAAGGATGGATGGCCAGAAGCGGTCCCATGAAGACGTGGCGGTGTTCGAACACCTGGACGACCTGGTGTTTACGTCCCCGGCGCCGGTCTCTCCCGCGATGATGCAGGAGCGTGCCGATCCGGGCGGTCCGGGCGGTCCGGGCGGTCCGGGTACATCCGAAGTCCCGGATACCTCAGGCGAACCCTCCGACACACGCTCTGCCGACACCCAACCCGCCGACCGGCCAGAGTGATGGAGCCGTCATGCCCGCTGCCCCGCCCGCGCCCGAACACCTGGCCCTGGACCACCCGGAAAAAGGCGAACTGACCGTCTTCTGGAATGACGGCCGCGCGAGAAAGTATGCGCTTGCCGAGCTTCGAAAAGCCTGTCCCTGCGCCACCTGCCGCGATCTCCGCGATCAGATTTCCTCCGCCGGCGGGTTGACCCTGCTCGCCAACGAGTCCCTGGATCCGAGCGTGGAGGTGGTCGACATGAGTACCGTCGGCCGGTACGCCCTCCAGTTCACCTGGAAAGACGGCCACAATACCGGTATATACACTTACGAGTATCTTTACGACGCTGGCCAGGATCTTGATACGGCGGGTTAGCGCGCTGGGAAGCGATGTGATTGTATCTTCAATGAACGCGATCGGGCGCTTCCGCGTGGAAGGATGGATGGCATGAAGGTCAAGGTAGGGTTCCTGGGGGTTACCCATCCCCATTCCGGTCCCCATTTGCGCACGCTCGAGTTGCTGGATGAGGTCGCCGCCGTAGTCCCCTGGGACGAGGACGAAAGCGCGGTGGAACGGTTGAAAGGCGGAGGCCATCCCAAACTGGAGTCCGGCCGGGTGTCATTCGAGCAGATCATGGAGCGGGAGGATATCCCCATCGTCGTGTCGCTGGCGACCAACGACCGGAACCCCGACTGGGTGATCCGGGCGGCGAAGGCGGGCAAGCACGTCCTGACCGAGAAACCCGTCGCGGCGGCAAGCCGGGACATGGAGCGCCTGCTCGACGCGGTTCGCGGCGCGGGCGTCCACCTGGGCGTTTATTACACCTGGCGGTCCAACCCCATCGTCAACGACCTGCGGGCGCTGATCGAAGCGGGGGCAATCGGAAAACTGCTGTCCGTGGAAGGCCGGATGGTCACGTCCCAGGTCCGCTTTCGCGATCCCACGCACTGGCTGTTTCAGAAGCGGGTTTCCGGCGGCGGCATCCTGAGCTGGCTTGCCTGTCACTGGATTGACGCGATCCGGTATATCACGAAGGACGAGGTGACGGCCGTCTCCGCCATGGTCGACACGCTGAACGGACAGCCCATCGACGTGGAAGACACGGCCGGGATGATCATGCGCATGGGAAGCGGCGCGATCGCCACGCTCCACGCGGGGTACCTCCTGCCCATCAGTCCGGCCGGGTACCTTTCGGGAAGCTACGACACCTATCTGAGTTTCCGTGGGCTGGAGGGGAACATCACCTGGTATCCGACGGAGGAGGATCGGCCCGTAGTCGTCGAGAGTACTTCGCAGACCTGGCGTTCGACGCCACGGCGCGAGTTGAAGTACGTCGTTGCGGAAACCGACGCCTACGGCGGCCAGTACGGCCAGGATTTCGTCGGCCGGTTCATCGCTTCGGCCATGCGTGGGGATCCCCCGGCCGGCTTGGCCGGTCCGACCGGTGATGGAGAAAACGCCCTGCGCGTGCTGCGGATCATAGAAGCCGCCTACCAGTCCAGCGAAACGGGGCGCATGGTGTCGCTGGACCGGGACCGGACTAAGGAAGGTTAAGCGCCTATGGCTTCAATGAGCGGCAACGTAGTGGTGGTCACCGGCGCGTCGACCGGTATCGGCCAGGCCACGGCCGAAGCTTTTGCCCGCGAAGGCGCCACGGTCGTCCTGGCGGCCCGTTCCGAGGGAAGGCTGGTGCGGATCGCCGGAGACATCGAGCAAGCGGGCGGGCGGGCGGTTCCCATGGCCGTGGACGTGACGGACCGGTCCGCCGTGTTCGAAAGGATGAAAGAGGTCGCGGAAGCCCAGGGACGTATCGACGTACTGGTGAACAATGCGGGAATCGGCCTGCTGAGTCCCGTGGATGATATGGATCCGGAGGAGTTGAAACGGGTCTTCGAGGTGAATTTCTTCGGCCTGATCTGGTGTACCCAGGCGGTGTTGCCCTACATGATCAGGCAGAAAGGCGGCAGGATCATCAACGTCTCATCCGTCGCCGGAAAAAGGGCGCTGCCCCATATCTCCGCTTACTGTGCCAGCAAGTTCGCCGTGCAGGCCTTCTCGGACAGTCTCCGCATGGAAGCGGCCGAACACGGCATCGCCGTATCCGTCGTCTGCCCGCCCCGGGTGGATACGACGTTCCACGACACGCCCCTGATGAGACAGAAAGGGCACCGGATGAGCGCGCCCTCGATCTCTGCCGAATCCGTGGCGGTTGAGATCGTCCGGGTGGCCCGCAAGGGCACCCGGGAAGTCGTGGTTTCCTTCTACGGGAAGTTCTTCGTCTTCTTCCACTGGCTGTCGCCCCGCCTGCTGGACTGGATCATGAAACGCCTCTGGACGCGGCTGGCCGACAGGAAGGCGGACAGGCCGGATCCGGAGCGCCCGTCCTGATCTTTAACCTTACCCCTTCGCCGATTTCGAGATCTCTTCGATGGCGCCGAGGATCTTGTCCACTTCGGCGGCCGTGACCATGATGTGCATGGAGGCGCGGTTGGCGTCCCAGCCGACCTGCATGTGGGTCACGCTCCGGATGTAGATATTGTACTTCTCCCAGAGCATCGTGTTGAGTTCCCGGGTCGGCACGCCACTGACCTTGAAGGGGACGAGTCCCGCGTGGAGCCGTGGATCCTCGGATGCGAACACCTCCACGCCGTCGATATTGCGGAGGCCGTTGGCCAGCCTGGTGGCCAGGTAGCGGATGCGGGCCTCGATCCCTTCACGGGTCAGATGGTTGTGGAAGTCGATCGCCGCGTTGACGGCCACCCACTTCGGATAGCTGCTGGAACCCCGGCGCGTGTACTGGCCGGCCGAGCTCATCCGTTCGAGCCAGCGCTCGTTCGTGGAGAGGTCCTCGCCGTACATATTCTTCCCCGCGAAGGGCGTGGTCGAGGTGACGGGCTGGATCCGGTCGAACATGTCCTCTTTCACATAGAAGAAACCGGACTGCATGGAGGCCAGCATCCACTTGTGCGACGGACCGGCGTACATGTCGCATGCCAGGTCGTGCATGTCGAGCTTGACCATGCCCGGCGGCTGTGCGCCGTCGACCAGCGTGATGACCCCCTTCGACCTCGCCATCTCGCAGATCTCCTTGACCGGCATGAACAACCCGTCCGTATAGTTCGTGTGGCAGAAGCTGAGCAGCTTGGTCTTCGGCGTGATGGCGGCCTCGAAGGCCTTCAGGAGGTCGTCCGGCGACTTGGGCGGGTGAAGCTTCGGGTCGGAAAGGTCGATGACGCCTACCTTCAACTTGTCCCGGTGCGCCCGGTTCAGCACGGGATTCGTCCCGGCGCCGTGGTCGTGATTGGTGTAGAGGATCTCGTCGCCGGGTTCGAGGACGGGACCGAAAGTGCCCGTGATCATCCCGTCCGTCGTGTTGTTGGCCAGGGCGAGTTCGTTGGGCTTGCAGCCGACGTAATCTGCGAACTTGGCCATGAACGCGTCGCTGTATTCCTCGGTCCAGAAATCCCTTCTGAAACTCACGTAGTCGTTGTTTATGCGGTTCAGCGCATCGATCTGCGCCATGTGGACGCTGCGGGGAGACGGCCCCCGCGTCCCGGTGTTCATGTACGCGATGTCCGGGCGGATCAGGAACTGTTTGGTGACCAGTTTCCAGAACTGTTCGTCATCGGGCGCGGCGGCCGCGCCCAGATCGTTCATGTCTTCCGCGGCGCGGGCGGTTTTCGCGCCCAGCGACAGCAAGGCGGTACCGGCCAGCGTGCCGCCGAGAAAGCGGCCCAGGAAACCGCGGCGGCTGAGTGCCGCCAGCTCCTTCGGATCTTCAAACCTTGGATCGAAGTTGAGGTCGGGCGAGGAATACATGGGAGTACCTCCGGTTCGGCAGCCTGACGCCGGGTATGCGTGCGGCGGTGACAGGCCGTTTGACTGCATCCGGTGCAGTAGCTGAGATGCGAGGGGGAATGGTTACTTATTATATGTACCATAAGGCGATAACAGGCAACCTGTTTTTGCCGGCGAGGCGAAGAAATAACTTGACAAATCAACCCCGCTCCGTATATTTGCCCGAAGGTGCAAAACACTTAAACCCCCTCCCCGACAACCAGATCACAACCGCCGAGAACTGCCCGTGTTTTCGAGTAGTTCCTTATTTTCAGGCAATTGAGAAACGGTTGTCAGGGAAACCATTTCTTCCTAGAAGGTAGGAGTGTCGGTATGGAACGTGGCACGGTAAAGTGGTTTAATGAACGCAAGGGATTCGGATTCATCGCCCGCGAAGACGGGGACGACGTGTTCGTCCACTATTCGGCGATCGTCGCACAGGGGTTCAAGACGCTGAACGAAGGCGATGAAGTCACCTTCGACATTACAGAAGGACCCAAGGGTCTTCAGGCCGCGAATGTAACCAAGGTGTCCGGTTAGAGACACTTTCATATTGTACAGAACGTTTCAAGATAGCCCGTGGACTGAGCAGCACAGTTTCACGGGCTATTTGTTTATTGGCCGATGCCGTCTCGATGCGTGATTCGCGCGGCAGCCAGGATCGCAACCGCCCTGAACGCCGGGCGCGAAGGAGATGGGAACATGTCCGCCAGCGAAGTGCCCGTTCCGGTTACCGGCTTCACTTCATCATGTCTCGAGTTCGACTTTCCCCGCCTGCGTATCGGATTCGCCGAGTACGACGAAGGTCCGACCGGATGTACGGTCTTCCTTTTTGACGGAGGCGCCGTCACGGCTGTCGACGTGCGCGGCGGCATGCCCGGCGTGGTCGAATCCGAGTACCAGTTCCACCATGCCATTTGTTTCGCGGGCGGTTCGTTGCACGGCCTGGAAGCCGTATCCGGCGTGCGGGCCGGCCTGACCGCTGCGGCGCCGCCGAGCAATCCCCCTCCCCTGCCCCTGGTCGCCGGCGCGATCATTTTCGACTGGTTCAACCGGAAGGATTTCGTCTATCCGGACAAAGCGCTCGGCAGCGCGGCCGCGGAAACGGCTTCCCCGGGTCGTTTCTACTATGGCCGGCGCGGCGCGGGACGCTGGGCCGGCGTGGGCCAGGGCGGGGCCTGCAGGGAAATCGGAGCGACGAAGATCGCCGTATTCACCGTGGTGAACGCCCTGGGCGATATCGTCGACCGCGAGGGCCGGGTCCGAACGCGGGACCATCGCCATCCCTGCGACAAGCTGGAAGCCCGTCTTGCGAGGGGATCGAAGTCCAGGCCCGACCAGGTGGGCAGGCACACCACGCTGACGCTTGTCGTGACCAACCAGAAGTGGACCCAGGGTGACCTGAACCAGATCGGCAGGCAGGTCCATGCGTCCATGGCCCGGGCGATCCAGCCTTTTCACACGGCACGGGACGGGGACGTGCTGTTTACCGCGACGACGGGCGAGGTGGAGAACAGGCGTCTCAAGAGTACGACCGATTTCGGGTTGATCGCCTCGGAGCTGGCATGGGACGCCGTGCTGAACAGCCTGGGGGAATCGGCCTGAAGGAATGCCGAGGGCAGATATTCCAAACCCGGCGGCCGGCAGGCACGCCCGCGCCGTGCGGCGACACCGAAATACTGCCCGGTCAGCGCGCCAGGTTCTCGTAGACCGCACGGGCTTCGCGAAACTGGCCGAGCACGTGATCGATTTCCTCCTGAGAACGCCAGCCCGGATGCTCCCCGGCCATTTCGATGAGCCGGTCGATCCACCGGACGAAGTATTGGGCGGAATCCCGGTTGCGGATCGTATCCTCTCCCACGTAAACCCGAATGGATTGCGTGGTGGCCAGCGGGTAGCGGTCGTCGATGGGGTGCGTCCAGGGGCTGCCCTCCGCTTGGAGGGTGTACCATCCGCTTTCGCGAACGGTCATCTGTTCCTCGAAAACCGCCTCGGTGCCTTCCCCGGAAAGCGGAATCTCCTTCAGTATCCGGCCGTTGTGGTAAACCATGACCCTGTCGAGGGGTACGATGCTCCGGACCGCTCCCCGTAGCGTAATTGCACCGCCCGCTGCGGGAAGTCGGATGATTTCGCCGGGACCCGCACCGTCGATGGTAAAATCGAGAAGGGGCCCATTGGTGGCGAACGTCCGTCCGGCCCGCAGCGCCGACAGCCAGGCGCCCCAGGACAGGGGTTCGTCGCCGAGGTAGACGTAGGACCGCACCTGGCCGACGATGGCGGTCCGGTACATGCTGCTGATGGAGTCCTCCCCGCCGGTCAGAACGATGTTGATGTCGTTATTGAGCAGGTGATGCCACACGTTGAGGACGGCATGCCCCGCCCCGGAGATCTCGAGGGCTTCGACGGTGCCCAGGGCCGCGTCGACGGGAAAGGCCTTGGCGCTGCCCAGCGTCGGGTTATCGCCGCCCAGCGGATCCGCTTCGCCGAAATAGGGGTGGACATAAGCCCTGAAAGCCCCCTGCTCGCCGGCAAGCCGCAGCATATCCGTGTTTGACGGGTACAGACTGTATATCGCGGTGCCCTCGTACCCGGACGCGAAGGGCGACAGGAGGAAGTCCGACAGGTCGATGAAGTAAACGTGCCCGTGAAAGGCGGGACGGTATTCCTCGCCCACGTGCAGGATGTGCTCCGGCGTGGAAAGGGCGTCAGGCTTACCCGTGAAGAACTGGTAGTCCAGCATCCGGTTGTCCTTGTTGGCCACGAGTTCATTGACCACGGACTGGTCCTCCGCCTCCGACATGTGCATCAGGTTCTCCAACGTGTTGTGCAGGTCCCCCGCGTAGTTCATATGCACGTGCGTGCTGCCGCTGTACCATCCCTGCTCGCGCATGTCCGTCATGCGCCGCAGCGTCAGGGCCACGGCAGTGGTCTTCCCGTCCTCGATCTCGACCGTCTTGCTGACAGGGTGGTATTCGAAGCCCTTCATGGCTTCCACGGTCAGCGGTCCGGCCGGGACGTCCAGGATGAAAGATCCGGGCGCGTGAAAGAAGTGTTCGCGGAGCCGGCCGACGCGGTGGTAGGCACCTTCCGCGGCATAGGACTTGCCGTCGGATGCCCGGGCATAGACGCGGACCGTGGCCGGTTTTCCCGTGTCGCCGTCCAGGACGGTGACCGCCGCCCGGCCGTGAGGACCGCGCCAGCGTTTTTCCTCGATCACGACGTCGGTTTGCCTGCCGCCCACGGTTTCCATGATCCGCAGACCCGGCAGGCCGTACTCATTGGTAATGTAAGCGATTTTCGATCCGTCCGGCGACCAGCGGGGATAGAAATCGTCCCAGTCGCCGAAGGTGATCTTGTAGGGATGGCCCCCGTCCGCGGGCAGCAGGTAGAGTTTCGTGTACTGGCCGCCGCGATGGGAAGCGTACACGAAACGCGACCCGTCCGGCGACCAGTGCGGCCGGGTCCGGTACAGCGTCTGTTCTTCGAGTACGATGCTGGCTTTGTCGATACCGAACGGCTCGACGGGCATCCGCCGTACCGCCCCCGATCCGAGGGGAATGCCGCGGTTGCCGACGAACATCAATTCGCTGCCGTCGGGCGACCAGCTCGGTTCGATGTGGAGGTCGTAAGCACCGAAGTACAGGCGGCTCTTTCCATAGTCATTGTCACGGGTCAGCTGAATCGGGTCTCCGGCCGCGCCGCCGTCCGCCATGTCCTGTACGAAGATGTTGAAGTAGCCGTTGGGTTCCGTGGACACATAGGCCAGCCTGGAACCGTCGGGCGACCACGTGGGATCGAGATAAAGGTGATCCCCCGTCTTCAGCGGCCGGGATACCCCGGTTTCGACGTTCAGGACCATGAGATCGATGGTCCGGTTGTCGGTTTCCGCCGTGTAGGCGATCCATGCGCCGTCGGGCGACCAGGCCGGAGAGGAGTCGTAGGTTTCGTTGTCCGTGAGCTCGCGGGCCGAGTATTCGTCCAACCGTATCTGCCAGATGGACCCGTGCAGGGCGAAGGCCAGCGTCTCGCCGTCGGGGGACCATGCCGGCCGGCGCGGCGTGGTCGTGGAGGGCGGCGGCAAATAGAAGTTGTGCATGTAGTTGCCGCCGGTACGGGCGGCCTGGTAGGCCGTGGGAGGAGGCTGCTGGGCTGCCGTGCTTCCGGCCGCCGCGATGAGGCATGCGGCCAGGACCAGGCGCAGGGACGCGGGAATCCTCTGGATCATGTTGTTCCTCCTTCCAGTGCCTTGTCCACCTCTGACGCCCAGGAGCCTTCCCCCGGGTTTTGCGTCGGAAAGTTCCATCCTACGGTTTCGGTAGATTCAGGTCGGGCACAACCCTCCGCGGAGCGATTCGCATCAGCGAAGCCAGACCTGTCGGCGAGTCTTCATAGACCTCGAACTGATGGACATCCTCGTCGACGTCCCCGACGGGCGACGCCATCCCCGTCTCCGCGTCCACCGCGTACAGTTTCGCCGTCCACCCGCCGGCCATGTACAACGCGCCTCGGTGTGAAGTCAGTCCGGTCGGCAGATCTTCTCCCACGCCGAAATCGGATGCCTCGCCGACAGGCGTCGCCGTCCCCGTGGAAGGATTCAATACGTAAAGTTTCCCTGAACCGTACCCGACCATGTACAGGCTTCCTTCGTGGGAAGCCAGGCCGAAGGGGTGGCGTTCATCGACACCGAACCGGTCGGCGTTGCCGACCGGCGTCGCTTCTCCCGTCACGGTATTGAGCGAGTAGAGCCTGGCATTCGCCCTACCGGCCATGTACAGCGTTCCGTCGTGGGACGCCAGTCCCGTTGGCTGGGATTCGGCGATCCCGAATTCCACCGCGTCGCCGACCTGAACGGCCGCGCCGGTTTCCGGGTCCAGCGTGTACAGCGCCGCGTTCCATCCGCCCGTCATGTACAACATGCCATGATGCGCGGTCAGACCGTGGGGCTCGTACTCGCCGGCGTCGAATCGCACGGCGTCTCCCACGGGTTTGGCTTCTCCCGTATTCGGATTCAACCTGTACAGCCGGTCGGTTCCGTCGCCAACCATGAACAGTCCCTCCGAAAAGCCGGCTTCGTCGCAGCGTGGACCCTCAGGGTTGTCAAGGGCCTCGAACCAGGTAAGCAGCGCCGGCGCGCCCGGTAGACACAGACCGTCATTGTCATAGAAGAAGAACGTCAAAAGGTCTGTAAGGCCTGCAAAAGACCCGGGTACTTCCCCGGTGAACTGGTTTCCATGGAGATACATGCCTTCGAGGTCGTCAAGCCGTCCCAACTCGGATGGAAGGGGTCCGGACAGTTCGTTGTTGAACAGGTACAGCCCTTCGAGATCCTCGAGCCGTCCCAACTCGGACGGGACAGGTCCGGAAATCCGGTTGTTGTGCAGCAACAGGTATTCGAGATTGTCCAGTCTGCTCAGTTCGACCGGCAACGGTCCCGAAAGTTTGTTTCCATAGAGGCTCAGCAGACGCAACCGGGAAAGTTCGCCCAGGACGGCGGGGATTTCGCCGGAGAGACCATTGCTGTTGAGGAACAGCAGCTCGAGATTCGTCAGCTGTCCCAGCTCCACGGGGATCGGTCCCGACAATCTGTTTTCATCGAGGTCCAGACGTTCCAGGCGGGTCAGGTGACTTAATTCAATCGGAATGGTGCCGGACAGTTCGTTCTTCCAGAATATCACGCTCTTCAGATTGGCCAGATCACCCAGTTCCGGCGGGATCGTACCGCTCAGTTTGTTCCTGTAGAGGTACAGTACTTCCAGGTTCTGCAGTAGTCCCAGTTCGGCGGGTATGGGTCCGAGTAGTTCGTTGCTGTCCAAAGCAAGCGACTCGAGATTGGCGAGTTGACCCAATTCCGCAGGGACGGTACCGGTCAGGCGATTCCTGCCAAGGTCCATTCGCTTCAGGCCGGTTATCCGCCCCAGCGCCGGGGGGACCGGACCCGACAGATTGTTGTTTTCGAGGTCCAGTACTTCCAGGTTGGGCAGCAGGGCAAGTTCGGCGGGAACGGGCCCCGAGATTCCGTTCCAGCCGAGATCAAGGATCCTCAGTTCCGCGAGCTGGGCAAATTCGACCGGGATGCCGCCGGATACCTGGTTGAATGCCAGGTCCAGTTCCCTCAGCAGGGCGAGATCGACGAGGCTTGCAGGCAACCTGCCCGACAGGCCGTTCCTTCTCAACTCCAGCCGGATCACTCTGCCGTTCGCGTCGGTAGTTACGCCGTGCCACTCGCTCAGGGGCACCTCTTCATTCAGCCAGTGTTCTTTGTCACTCCAGTCGGGACCCTTCAATGCGTGGTAGAAATCAACCAGCGTGGTGCGATCGCTGATCACGATGGCCACGGTTACGGGCACGCTGGCCGAAACCTCGCCGGACGTGGCCATGACGACCGTGCTGCCGCTGCTCACGGCGGTGACCGTTCCCGCGTCGTTTACCGTCGCCACTGTTTCATCGGCAGTTACCCATTTCACCGGCGCGTCTTCGACGATCTGGCCGTTTTCGTCCAGGACCGTGGCATTCAGTCCGGCGGTCTCGCCGGCCGCAGTCAGCGACACAGACGCCGGTTCGACGGTGATCGTCGCTGCCGACTGGGACACGGTAACCGAAGCAACCGTCTGCTTCTGTCCCGCGGTGGCCGCGATGTCGGCCGTACCGTTACCATAGGCGGTGACGAGCCCTCCGTCGCTTACGGAGGCTACCGACGGATTCCGGCTCGACCAGACCACCTCGTGGCCCGTCAACACGTTGCCGTTCTCGTCCTGCACCTGCGCCGTAAGCTGCACGGACTGATTGATCGCCGTCATGGTAACGGCGCTCGGAGTTACGACGACTTTAGCCGGACCGGTCGGACGGGTGGGGCCGTCCTTCCCGCATGAAACCGCTGCAAACAGGGCGAGCAGGAAAAAGACGGGGATTCGAGTTTTCAGGGAAGTCGCCCGCGGTGTTCGTAATCTACCGCCAGATGAAACCGATTCATGATTGGACCGGCGTTGGAAACACATGTAACGCACCTCCTGATGAGACGGACTGCGACAGGTGTCGCGTTCGCCGTGAGACCAATGCCTCTTCGTCGGAGAAGTCTCCCGCGTCCGGCAGGACATCAGAAGCTCATGCGTCCGATGAGACCTATGCGGTGATGGACAGATCCGCCCCGGCGATCGACGCGCGCGCCCGAAAGCTCCAGGGATCCGGAACGCGGGCTCCGGCCCTGGCCGCCGACGCGGGTTCCGATCCGCACCTGGCGCCGTTCATCGCCGTAGAGATACATTTCGCCAAAAGAGGTGAACAGCAGGCCGGTGGGAGAAGTCAGGCCATACCCCACCTCGGCCCGAAGGGAACGGGCATCTCCGCCTCCGCCCATGGCAGATCCGGCAAGGGGCCGGTCGCGCCATATCATGCCGGAGTCGCCGGTGCCGACGCCCGCGCGCGGGGCCACGGACATCGAAAGGCCCTGCCCGTCCGCATCCGGATTCAGGTAGGCAACCATGGAGAACCCGTGCTCGCTGTAATTCTGCTCGGTATGGACGGCCAGGAACCTGCCCCGCGCGTTCACGCCGACCCGGTTTCCGGCCAGCCGCAGGCCGCCCGAGACCTCAAGGCCCTGTCCGGTTCGTCCGTCGCCGCCGTCATAGCGTCCGGCCACCTGGGCATAGGGGGTTGCCGTGACGCCGCCGCCCAGGGCCGCCGATCGCGAACCTTCCAATCCGATACGTATACGCCGCACGCTGGCGGCGATGCCGCGCAACGCGGCCGATCCGTCGTCGGAGGTGGAAACGCGCAGCAGTCCCGCGTCCCCCACCAAGTCGATCCCCATGCTTCCCGAGGAGGCCAGCCGGGAACGCAGCCCCACCATGCCCATGCGCATGCCCAGATCGCTGGCGTCCGTACCGTTGTCGACGTTGCCGGAACCGAGACCCAGGATCGACCACACTTCGGTGCAGCATCCCTCCTCGGACCAACGCGCGTAGGGCAGTACGCTGGCGAGGCTGGCCTCCAGGCTACCGCTGGCCACGGCGACGTCGTAATCGGACCGCCCCATGGCGTAGGAGAGGGCGATGCCGGCCATCCAGCGCCGCCGCGCGGCCAGGTCCACGCCGAGATAGGCCGTCCTCGTGTTGCCGTCGTAGAAGGCGCCGGCCGCGGGTTCGCCCTCGAAACGCTGCCAGTCGCCGGCCCCCCATACGCCCCATCGAAGACCGCCGCCGGCGGTCTGGTCGTCGAAGGCGTAGGAGAAGGCGCTGGTCCTGAGCAGGTCATTGCCGCGAACGCCGTTCCGGCGCCGACCATCGTCCATCAGCGCCAATTCCCTGGACGATTCCCGTCTCCAGTGTCCGGTCGCGCCGGCCAGCGCCGACACGGCGGCCGCGGGACCGTCGATCCTGCGTCCGCCCACGACCACGCCCTGATCGCCGCTGCCGGCGAAACGTCCGCCGATGGTGGCGGAAGCGCTCGAGAGCATGCCGCGGCCCATGGCGGCTAAGATATCGGTATAGGTCTCGCGTTCCGCCAGGACGGCCGTGACGGTTACGCCGACGACGAGGCTGGCCTCTCCGGCCGCGTTCCTGGCGGAGAGGGTCACCGCGGCCGATCCTTTGCGCACGCCCGTTACGCTCAACGTGGCGCCGGAGAGGACCGCTAAGGCCACGCCGTTGTCCGACGAACTCGCCGAATAGGCCAGCGCGGCGCCGCTGAAGAGCGCGCCCGCGTCGATCGTCTCGGAGCGCCCCGCTTCCAGCGTTACCGACGGTGATGCGCCGACAACCGCCGGAGCATCGAAGGCATCGCTTATCCTGAGCGTCGCGGCGCCGAGGTCCCGGCCATTGAAACGCGCCGTGAAGACGATCGTTTCGCCCCCTGGTTCATATACGTCGTCACCGACGGGCGTGACGGTAAGCTGCGTCAATCCCTCCGTCTGTCCGCCGGGAATCGAGATGCTAAAGTTTCCGCTCACACTGTAGTCGTCGCCGGTAGCCGTGCCGGAAAGCGAAAGCGGGATCACGGTCGCGACCGGTATGGCCATGCCGGTCCGCGTCGCCGTCACGGTCACGGACTGCGCGCCGGCGTCCTCCGACACGGCAGCCGGACTCACGGTAAGCGTGATGTCGGGCGCGTGTTCGTCCAAGTCGACATACAACCCCGATCCGATGATGAATGCCGTCCCGTCGTAGGTCATGATTTCCGCGTAACTCACCTTCGGCGAGCCGGATTCTTCGTCTCCGTCCACGTCCGGATTGTCGAAGTGATACTCGACGAAACCGCCTCCGGCCTGCGCGGCCTCGATGATTTCACGGGTGTAAAAGACCCCGTTGAGGTCCTGGTGATCATAGAGGTTCATGGTTTCCAGCGATGGATTGGCGCCGTGAAACACCAACACGCCGTCGTCCCGAAAGACAAACAGGTAAACAGCCCCCTGCTTCCAGGGGCCGCCTTCTTCTCTGAGCGCCCGATCTATCTGCGCCGGCAGCGCTTCCGGACCGGAGCCCGCCCGCGCAAAAGCCTCCTTCGACCAGTTTGCCGCGCCCTGCACGAAAGCCTTCAGCGTTTCCCGGTTCGTCACGTCCCGCGCCCATACCCCGGGCGGGTCCGGCAATTCCAATTCTTCGTCGTTCGTTACGTGCTGATTGAAACCGGCCGCCACCACCCAGGTCTGGCCGGTCTGCGCAAGCGTATAGGGGATCGCGTAGGCCACCCGGGCTGGAGGAGACGTCGAGGCGATCTGGAACGGATCGACGCCTTCCACTTCTGGGTCGTCCCACGTATAATCGACGTAACCGCCGCCGGCCGCCGCCGTTTCCAGGATCATCCGGACGACCAATACCCCGTTGTCGTCTTCCAGGTTGCTCGCGTCGATACCGTCCCGGGTCGGGTCGTCCGCGTGCAGGAACACCGTGCCGTCGGGTTGGAACAAGACGAAATACATCTTGCCGGGCATTCTCCAGATTCCCGCCGACCGGATATCCGTCCCGAGTCTGACGGCTTCCTCCGCGGTGTCTATGGTATCTAGGTAATCCCTGAAACCAGCTACGAAGGATCGAAGCGTCTCACGATCCACCACGTCGGCCGCCGTTACGACGTTTTTCGTGTCTGTCAACGCGATGGTGGCGGACGTCAGGTCGTTGCCTTCATAACCGGCTCGGATCACGATGGTCTCGACGCCTTCCGCCGTTCCGTCGTCGAATGCCTTGAAAGTCAGTGTCGTGGAAGCCGAGTCGGCGTGCCGGGGAATGATGATCTCAAGCGTTCCTTCCAGATCGTAATCATCGGACGTGGCCGTACCCGCCAGGGAAAGGTCGATGATTGTCGCCACCGGTACCGGATCCTCGCGCAGCGCGGCCGTTACCACCACCTCCTGGACGTCGCCGCCTTCGGATATGGCCGCGCGATTCACCGCCAGGGTGATCTCCGGCACGTTATCCACGGGCCTGCGGTAGAAACCGGCGCCTACGACGAAATGCTGCCCCGGGTACCGCGCGACTTCCATCAATTCGGCGTAGCTCACCTTGAGCGAACCGAGTTCTTCATCGCCCGTGATCGACGGGTCGTCGAAGTGGTACTCGACGAAACCGCCGCCCGTCGCCGCGGTCTCGATGAGTTCCTCGATGAATCGGACGCCGTTGAGGTCTTCGAGATCAATCCGGATCTCGCCTTCCTGCGTCTTGTCCGCGCCGTGGAAGAACACGTATCCTTCCGTGGTGACGATGAAGAGGTAGATCGCGCCTTCTCTGAACGGTCCGCCCTCTTCTCTCAAGGCGATCGTGATCGCCCCGGCGTCCGCATCGTGCTCCTCAACGGCGTCGAGGTACCACTGGATCGAGCCTTTCACGAAAGCCTTGAGCGTTTCCCGGTCCACCACGTCCGCGGCGCGCACCGCGGGCGGATCGGGAAGCGTGCGCTCTTCCGGATCGTTGATACTCATGTGGAAACCGCCCGCCAGGATGTAATCGCCCACGCCGAACCCGGAGGTATACCGGATCGCGAAGGCCACGCGGTCGGGTGCGTCGTCCGGATCCCTGAGATCATCCCAGGTGTATTCTATGAACGAGCCGTCGGCGTCCACCGCAATGATTTCCTGCACGACTTTCTTGCCGGTGTCGTCTTCCAGCCCACTGATATCGGTTTCGACGATATAGGGATCCCCCCCATGCTCGATCACCACGCCCTCGAGACTGAGAATCACCAGGTACAGGTCGCCCTGTTTCCAGTCGCCTTCGTTCCGCAGGGATCTTTGCATTCCGGGCACGTCGTTGAGGTCGTCGATTCGTTCCAGGGAATCCGCCACCGAGACGACGAAGGCCTTCAACGTCTCGCGGTCCGTTACCTGGCTGGCCGTAATCGTCGCGCCCTGGGCCAGGGCTGGCTTAGCGTGAACGAACAGGCCGGCCAGACCGACAAGCAGCCCGAAGACCAGGACTGATCGCCTCGAAACGTGAGCAGCTATGGAAGACATCGAATCTCTCCTGTCTGGTTTAATATGCATTTCGCGATATCAGCCCGTACAGACGGAAGCAACCCTTTCGCAAAACAGAGACCCGGATACGGCGAGGCCCGGATACGGCGAGGCGGATGCTATGCCGCGGCGTGGCTGCGTTCCAGCGCCTTCTCCACTTCGGATTCCCACGTGCCGTCCACGCGAACGCCGTACTCCGCCACCCCACCCGTCGCCCGCGGTCCGGTGACATAGGGCCGGTAATCCCGGTCGTCCTCGATGAGCCGATCGGGCGCGAAGTCCGCGCGGAGAAAGTGGAAGGCGATGCCGGCGCGGGAGTTTTTCGTTCGGTTGTGGCCGGTGCAGTGCGCGGTGCCGTAGCAGAAGAACAGGGCGCCGCCCGCCTTCAGTTCGATGGTATCCGCCTGCTCCTCCGGGGGATAGCAGCGGATGTGGTGGTCGCTGTAGGGGTCCCGGCTGTGTTCGTAGGGCGTTCTGTAGCTGCCGGGAATCACCTGCATGGTGCCGTTTTCGACCGTGGCGTCGTGCACGGCGATCCAGACGGCCGTTCCCTTGAGCGGATCGCGGATCTTGAAATAGGCGTTGTCCTGATGCCAGTGGGTGCCCATGCCGTCGCCGCCCGGCTTGAGAAAGACCTGATCCAGGTGGAGGATAAAGGGATCCCCGATCAACAGGGAGATGGCGGCGACCACGTCGGGCTGGAACGGGAGGGCCCTGAACAGGTCGCTTTGCCGGTACATCGGGCAGAGTTGCAGGTTCCGCTGCGTGGAGGACGCCGTCTTCCCGTCGCCTGCCGTGGCGACGTTCCGCAACGCGCCGTCTTTCATGAGACGGTCGATCTCGGACTGGAAGGCCCGGGTCTCGCGGTCCGAGAAGAATCCGGGTTTTGCCACGTAACCGTGGTTTCTGAAATGAGTGACTTCTTTGTCGGTGAGTACCATCTTTCTACGCCTTTCTTACAGGGGTCAGAAACGCATGCGGCCCAGCAGGCAGATTCGATGGACGGACGCGGTGCCATGCCGGTCGATCCGCATGCCGGAAAGCTCCAGGTGCGACTGGTTCCGCGCTTCCAGTGTCCGGTCGGCGCCGTGAAAGATCACGTATCCATCGTCGTTCAGGATGAACAGGTAGATGGCTCCGTGGCGCCAGGGACCGTCCGCGATCCTGAAGACGTCCAGGATATCGTTGTAGCGAGGGGTCCCATGTTCTCGCAGTGCGGCAGCGTAGCCTCTGGCTGCGCCGATGACAAAGGCCTTGAGGGATTCGCGGTCCATCACGTCGGCCGCGGTCACCTCGGGCTCCGCTATGAGCGACGCATCGACCATGGGAGGCACGACACAGGATACGTCCTGATAGAACCCGCCGGCCAGCACGACCCTGTTGTTGTAGGTCTTGCCGAAAAAACTCGTGGCATAAGCCACCTTTACGGGATCGTCCTCGTCGTCATCGGGATCGTCCCAATGGTATTCGACGTGTCCGCCGTCCATCAACCCCGCCTCGATGAGCGCCCTGACCACTTCGTCTCCGCGACCGTCCCGGAGATTGAACAGGTTCTTGCCTGCCGCGGACTCGTCGTCCGCGTGAAACAACACAGTGCCGTCCAGGCTCAGGAGCATGAGAAACACGTTCTCGTGCTTCCAGTCTCCCTCCATCCTGGTGCTGTCCAGAAACGGCGCCAGCGCGCTATCTTCCGCGAATATCATTTCGATATGGGCTTTCGCGCTTTCCACGAAGGTCTTGAGCGTTTCCCGATCCACCACTTCGTTCGCCGTAATTGGCGCGCCCTGGGCACGAACGGGCTTCGCCTCGAGCAGTAAACCCTCTAGAAGTAAACCAAAGAGTCCTGTCATTACCCCCAAACCAGCATAGAGGCCATCGATCTGGAAACAGTAGAGGAAGTCATGATTTGCGTCTCCCCGGTGGATTACTCGGATAACGCCTCGTTTCCGAAACGTTCGATGGCTTCCAGGGTTTCGCGCACATCGTCCCAGGTCGTGGTATGGTTGACAATACAGAGCCTGAGTGTAAACTTGCCCGCCAACAGGGTCGATGACATGAGGGCGCGGTCCTCCCAGAAGACGCGGACGAGCACTTTCCGGTTGATCTTCTCGAGCGCTTCCTCATCGAGGTCTCCATTGTCGGGATTCACGCGGAAGCATACAATACCTAGCGAAGACGGCAACAACAGTTCCATGGTCCCGCTGTTCCGGATATGCTCCTCAGCCCGCCCGGCCAGTTCCATGCCTTTGGATACGGCGTTTCGGAATGCAGCCATTCCAAAGGTCTTCACGGACACCCAGATTTTCAGGGCCCGTACCGACCGGCTCAGTTGCAGTCCCCGGTCCGAGAAGTTGGGATGATTCGCGCCCCATACCGTGTCCTGGAGGATATCGTGTCTTACGGCGAATGCGCGCTCGAGGTGGCCTAAGTCCTTCACCATCAGGCAGCCGGCTTCGTAGGGTTGAAAGAACAACTTGTGCGCGTCCAGACCGATGGAGTCCGCGCGTTCTATGCCGCGCAGGAGGTCCTTTCCCTGTCCGGTGATTACCGTAAAACCGCCATAGGCGGCATCGACGTGAAGCCAGATGCCCTCCGCCTCGCAGAAATCCGCCATCGTTTCGAGCGGATCGATCGCGCCCGTACTGGCCGCCCCGGCGTTGGCGCAGATCGCCACCGGATTGAATCCCACGGCCCGGTCCTTCGCCACCGTACGCCTCAACGCCTCCGGATCCATCCGGAAGAGCGCGTCGGTAGGTATCAAACGCACGTTTTCGGATCGTATGCCCATGATCCGGGCTGCCCGGACCAGTGCGCTATGGCTCTGGTCGCTCGTATAGACCGTGGCGCGTTCGGGAGTGCCTGCAGACTCCCGTGCCGCGACCAGGGCTTCCAGGCTGGCCGCGGAGCCTCCGGAAGTCATCAGGCCTCCGGCGGTATCCGGATACCCCAGCCAGCGTCGGATCCAGTCCATGACGACCAGTTCCATCTGGCTTGCCCCACTGGATGTGAGCCAGGTACACTGGTTGACCTGGTATGCGGAGACCATGAAGTCAGCCAATACTCCGGGCCACGTCGGCGCCGAAGGGATGAACGCGAAGGATCGGGGGTGATCAAGGCGGGCTCCCAGGGGGAGTATGTCCTTCGCCGCCCTTGCCAGGACCTCCAGCGCGGGACTGCCGCGTTCGGGCGGATCCTCCATGAGCTGATCTTCCAGTTCCTTCTTGAACTCGCCGTCCCAAGCGTGTTGCTCCGGAAGATTCCTGATACGTTCTACGATGAGTTCCGCCGTCCTGTTCGCGAGCTCGAGCATGACGTCCGGGGGCATCTGAAGGCCGTTGAGCGCCTCCGCATCCGATCTGTCGTTCTGCTTTTCCCGTTTCTCCCGCGACACTCTTAGTCTCTCCTTATTTTCACGTCAGTCTTACGGACGTTTTTCGTTTTCGCTTCGCGACGGCTGAAGCCGGCCGCGTAGCTCCGGGAGTGCGATCACTCGATCCCGCTACGGCTCAGTGCCACGAATCCAGGTAATCCCTCTGCTCCGGCGACAACTCGTCAATGGTCATGCCCATGCTTTCGAGCTTGAGGCCGGCGATCTCCCGGTCGATTTCGTCCGGCAGCGTGTGTACTCCGGGTTTCATTCCCTCGTGGCTGGCTGCCAGGTGCTCCACGGCCAGGGCCTGGTTGGCGAAGGAAAGGTCCATGACCGCGGCGGGATGCCCCTCGCCGGCGACCAGGTTGACCAGCCGGCCCTCACCGATGAGATACAGCCTGCGGCCGGGCGCCAGGGCATACTCCTCCACGCAGGGCCGCAGGGATCTTCTCTCGACCGCGAGGGCGTCCAGGGCACGCATGTCGATTTCCACGTCGAAGTGGCCGGCGTTGGCCAGCATGGCGCCGTCTTTCATGCTTTCCAGATGATCGCGGCGTATGACCCCGCGGTTTCCGGTCACTGTGATGAAAAGGTCTCCGAGCGCGGTCGCCTCGGCCATGGGCAGTACCCGGAATCCTTCCATGGCGGCTTCCAGGGCCGCGACGGGGTCCACTTCCGTTACGATGACCTGACCGCCCAGGCCCCTCGCCCGGGACGCCACGCCTCGGCCACACCAGCCGTAGCCGCACACCACCACGGTTTTGCCAGCTATCAGCGTGTTGGTAGCCCGGAGGATGCCGTCGAGCGCGCTTTGCCCCGTGCCGAACCGGTTGTCGAAGAGGTGCTTGGTCTTCGAATCGTTGACCGCGATGACCGGAAAGGTCAGGTCGCCGTGTCGGACCATGCTTCTGAGCCGGTTTACTCCCGTGGTCGTCTCTTCCGTTCCGCCGATGATTCGATCCAGTTGCTCTCGGTGATCGCGATGCGCGGTGGTAACCAGGTCGGCCCCGTCGTCCAGCAGGATATCCGGCTGCGCATTCAGCACGGCGTGCAGGTGCCGGCTGAAGGTGCCGGAGTCTTCCCCTCTTTTCGCGAACACGGGAATCCCGTGATGCACGACCAGGCTGGCGGCCACGTCGTCCTGCGTGCTGAGGGGATTGGAAGCGCAGACGATGGGCGCCGCCCCGCCCGATTTGATCGCCGCAACCAGGTTGGCCGTCTTGGTCGAAATGTGCAGACACACGCCGACACGCAGGTTGCGAAAGGGCTGTTCTCGAGCGAACCGGTCTTTTATCGAACGCAATACCGGCATCTGGCGGGCATCCCATGCCATGCGTGCCGCGCCGGATTCGGCGAGATCGGGATCCCGGATGTCAGATTCCATGGCTTGACTATGTAGGTCGGCGACGAGTTGCTTCGGCAATCTCCGGCTGAACACCATGACGGATCCCGTCCACACGATGCAGCCGTTGCGGGATGGCTAACTGTCATTATGGCTTTCGATGTGTAACGCGTCAAGGGTAATGCACAAGTCGTACAACTGCCTCAGTTACGTTGAAAGACAAAGACGTGCACGCTTCCGCGGAGACCCCATATGCCCTTGACATCCAGGGACTTCAACAACTAACATGGTGAGATTTCTATTCCCGGTAAGTGACCGGTTTTTCGGGTCTTACACTGACCGCTCTTCGAATCCTCCGATCGTTCGGACGCTCCATGCTCGACCTCTCCCGAAAACATCTCAACCGCACCATCCTCGGTCTTGCCTGGCCTGCCATCCTCGAAAACCTGATGCACACGTCGGTCTATATCGTCGACAGCATCTTCATCGGATCCCTGGGTACGCTGGCCTTCGCCGCCGTTGGCCAGAGCTCCATGATCCTCTTTACCGTGGTGTTCGTGTTCTATGGCATCGGGGTGGCGACCGGCGCCGTCGTGGCGAGGAACCTGGGCCGGGGCGACCAGAAGACTGCCTGCGAGGCCGCCGGCCAGGGGATCATACTCGGAACGTCCATCGGTCTGATGGTGGCCGCGCTGGGCCTGATGTTCGGCGAGGATCTCATGGTATTCCTGGGGACGGAGCCGGATGTCGTCGCACGGGCCCAGGAGTACATGCCCATCGTATTCGCATTCAGCGTGCTGCGTCTTTTCATCTACACCAGCAGCGGGATTCTGCGCGCGGCCGGCGACACCAAGACGCCCATGTGGATCACGGGCATCATGAACGTCTACAACATCTTCGCCGACTGGGTGCTGATCTTCGGAATCGGACCCTTCCCGGAACTGGGCATAACGGGGGCGGCCCTCGCTACCGGAACGGCCTATGTCCTGGGCGCATCCCTTCTTGTGCACAGACTGTTTCGCCGCCACGCGAAATTCAGGCTGTGCGGCAGCGACCTGGGGAATATCAGATCGGGTCACCTGCGGACCATCATACGGATCGCCGTGCCGAATCTCGGAGAACAGACGGTCATGCAGAGCGCCTATTTCTCGTTCATGTGGATCGTGACCAGCCTGGGCACGACCGCCCTCACCGCGCATTTCATGACTATCCGGGTGGAAATGGTATCCTTCATGCCCGTATTCGGACTTTCCATGGCCGTGGCCACCGTCGTCGGTCAGAGTCTCGGCGCGGAACGTCCCGAAATCGCCGAGCTGGCCGTCAAGAAAGCCGTGCGAATCGGGCTGCTCGCCATGACCGCGCTGGGCCTCGTATTCGTCGCGGTACCCGGCCTGCTCGTCGGCATATACAGCCCGTCGCCCGAGGTATACAGTCTGGCCGTGCTCTGCGTGCGGATCGCCGCCCTCGAACTGCCGACGTCGGCCCTGCTGATGATCTACACCGGCGCCATGCGGGGAGCCGGAGATACGCTGAGTCCCATGCTGATCAGCATCTTCGGCGCGATCTTCCTGCGGATCGGCATGATGTACGTGCTGGTGATCGAGCTGGGGTGGGGATTGCCGGGCGTATGGTACGGCACGGCGCTGGACTGGGGCATCCGCCTGGTGATCGCGTACTTCCTGTTCCGGAGGGGACGCTGGAAACGGATCGCGATCTAGGATGCGGGATTTCCGCCTTATCCGGTTTGACAGCGGGTAAGTCGGCGACTACCATGTACAATCCTGATTGCATGTCATCGTAAGGTTGCGAGTTTCAGCGTTAATCAATCCAGGAGTATGAATCAATGCGGGTAGTGCTGCAGCGCGTCTCGAGCGCTTCGGTCGCGATTGACGGCGCGGCAACCGGTGAAATCGGTCCGGGTCTCGTCCTGCTCCTCGGGATTGCGAAGGAAGATACGCGGCGGGACGTGGAATATGTCGTCGACAAGTGCGCGGGCCTGCGGATCTTCGGCGACGAGAACGGAAAGATGAACCGGTCCCTGATGGATGTGGGGGGTGAGGTGTTGATGATATCCCAGTTCACGCTTTTCGGCGATACCCGCAAGGGCCGCAGGCCCAGTTTCGAAGGCGCGGCTCCGCCGGACCTCGCCGAACCCCTGTACGAGCTGGCGGTCGAGCGCCTCAGAGAAAAGGGAATACGGGTCGCCACCGGCCGGTTCGGCGCCTTCATGGAAGTATCCCTGGTCAACGACGGTCCCGTGACGCTTACCGTAGAGTCCCGCCGATGAAGCGTATCGTCCTGGCCTCCACTTCGCCGCGCCGGTCGGCCCTGCTTGGTCAGATTGGAATACCCTTCGAAGTCGTAGCTCCCGATGTCGATGAGTCCCGGTATTCGTTTGAAGCCGATCCGGCCGGTACGGCCGAACGGCTGGCCCTGGACAAGGCGCGCAGTGCGGCAGGAAGGATCGATGCCCCGGGCAGCCTGGTTTTGGGAGCCGACACGGTGGTCCTCTTCGAAGGCCAGATACTCGGAAAACCACGAGACGCGGATGACGCCTGCGCCATGCTGAGAAGGCTGACCGGTCGCACTCATCGGGTGCTTACGGCCTTCGCCCTGCTGGAGGCCGGAACGAATCGGGCGGTGACGGTCCACGAATGGACGACGGTCTACATGCGCAGTTTCAGCGCCGATGAAATCCGGGCGTACGTGGACACGGGCGAGCCCCTTGACAAGGCGGGGTCCTATGGCGCCCATGCCCTGGGAGCCGGCCTGATCACCCGTGTCGAGGGTTGCTTCTACAACGTGATCGGCCTTCCCCTCGCCCGGCTGCTGGAATCGCTCAGGACCTTTGAAGCCGACGCGGTGGTCCGAAACTGACTCATGGCCGATTTCCGCGGACATCTATGGGGCGGTTTCGCCGCCACGCTGTTTGCAGGCGTACTCTGCGTTGTCGGCCTGTGGTGGACCGAAAATCTCGATCCCTACAGGACGCTCGACGTCTGGCCCAGGGTCCTGTTGCTGCTCGCCATCGGGATGCTGTCCGCCTGTTTCCCGGACGTGGATACCGAGAGCAAATCCCAGCGTCTGTTCTACCGCCTGTTGATTCTGCTCGACATATGGTTTATCTTGATCGGGGATTACAGGACCGCGGCTTTGCTGGGCCTTGGCGCGATGCTTCCGCTGCTCGGCAAGCACAGGGGGTGGACCCACACCTGGCTCGCCATGCTGCTGGTGCCGGCGCTCTTCCTGCTCGTCCCCATGTATCTGAAACAGACCGTCGAGTCCTTTCCGATCGTCTGCTACGTCGTTTCGGTATCGGCCTACGCAAGTCACCTGATACTGGACGGCTACATCGAGGAAACCACCAGGCGCTTCCGCCGGCTCCTCGGCGTGAAGTAGGCGGCCTGAACGGCTTGAACGGCCTGAACGGCTTGAACGGCCTGAACGGCCTGAACGGCCTGAATGGCCTGAACGGCCTGAACGGCTGGAACGATCAAATCGGAGGTATCATGAAAAGCGCACTGGAAATCGCCATGGAAAAGACCGCCGGCGCGCAGGAGGGCGGCGGTTTGACAGACGAGCAGCGAGGGGCGATCGGCGACCTGGAAAAGGAATACCAGGCCAAGATCGCGGAACAGGAGATCATGACCGAATCGAAGATCAAAGCGCTCGCGGCCCGGGCGGAGGGTCCCGAGTTCCAGCAGCAGGTACACGCCCTGCGGGAGCAACTGGTTCAGGAACGGGAACGGCTGGAAGAGGAGAAGAGAGCGAAAGTACAGGCGGTCCGGGACCAGGCGCCATAACGTGAGACAGCTTCCGACCATTCCCCCGTCAGACGCCGAGCCCGGATTGGAGTTCTCGTCATGGCTAAGAAGCGGTTGCGCATCGCACTGATCGGCTGCGGCGGCAACATGCGCGGGGCCCATGTGCCGCGCATCAAGGCCGACGGGGCCGTGGATCTCGCCGCGGTCGCGGATACTTCAGAGGATGCGGCTACGGCGTTGATGGAACGCTGGGGTGGGCAGGTGCCCTTCCATGCCGATTACCGGGACATGATTCGACATCATAAGCTGGACGCGGTGATGGTCAGTTCGCCCCACGCCCTGCACTACGAGCAGGTGGACTACGTGCTCGATCGCGACCTGCACGTACTCGTCGAGAAGCCCCTCACCATATCATCCGGCCATACGCGCGCGCTGATCGACAAGGCGGCAGCGCGAAACCGGGTTCTCATGGTCAGCTACCAGCGGAATTTCATGGCTCCGCATGTCTACGCCCGGGAGCTGATTCGAAAGGGTGCCATCGGCGAAGTCCGCGGCGTGGTGGCCTACGTCACGCAGAACTGGGGCGGCGCGCACGGGTGGAGGCTCGACCCGGCGCTCTCCGGCGGCGGCATGTTCCTGGACACGGGCAGTCATCTCGTGGCCTCCACGCTGTGGATTACGGATCTGAAGCCCCTCGAGGTGAGCGCCTTTCTGGACAACTTGGACAAGGCGGTGGATATCAACATGGTGGTGGCCGTGCGGTTCGCCGGCGGCGCGTACGGCACGCTGAACACTTTCGGAAACGCTTCCCGTCATGACGAACGTATCGCGATCCACGGCAGCGAGGGCAGCCTGGTGTTCCATTTGCACCAGTGGCAGGTCAAATCGGTCCTGTTGAACGACGAACCGCTGAAGATCCCGGGAAGGATCCGGGAGGACACGCCGGACGCCGCGTTCTTTCGCCTGATTCGGAACGGGGGGAAGGGGTACGATCCCCCGCATTTCGCCCTCGCCGTATCCCAGGTCAGCGAGGCGGCCTACCAGTCGGTCGAAGCAGGAAAACCGGTTAAGGTTGCCGGGTAGTCCTCCGGCTCGCTCCGGATCAGGAGAACCAGGAGACCGAACATGAGTGGGACAGGGCGTCTGGCGGACAAAAGAGCGATCGTTACCGGTGCGGGCCGCGGGATCGGCCAGGCCATCGCGGTGAGACTGGCCCGGGAGGGCGCCCATGTCGCCGCCGTGGACATCGACCTGGAAAGCGCCGAAGCCACGGCAGGCCTGATCCGCGACAACGGCGGCACCGCCGCGGCGTTGACGGTCGACCTGGTCCGCATCGACCTGATAGAACCCATGATCGATGAGGCCGTATCGTTCCTCGGAAGGCTGGACATCCTGGTCAACAACGCGGGCCGGGTGGAGATCAAGCCCTTTCTCGATCTCACCGAAACGGAATGGGACCAGACCATGGATCTCAATCTGAAGGGGACCTATTTCTGCATGCAGGCGGGCGCGCGCCAGATGATCCACCAGGGCGGCGGCGGCCGCATCATCAACATGTCCTCCATCTCGGGCCGTCACGGAAGGGCAGACTCCAGCGCCTACGCCGCCAGCAAGATGGCCATCATCAGCATCACGCAATCCGCGGCGCTTGCGCTCGCCGACCACGGGATCCTGGTCAACGCGCTGTGTCCGGGGGTCGTGGCCACGCCCATGTGGAACCATATCGACGAGGACCGTGCCCGCCTGTTCGGCTACGAGCGGGGAACGGCACGGGCCCGGCTCGTAGAGAAAATACCCCTCAAGCGGGTCTCCGAGCCCGAAGAGATCGCCGCCGCGGCGGTCTTCATCGCCTCCGATGAAAACACGTTGATCACCGGCCAGGCGATCAACGTCGACGGCGGCATGGAAATGAACTGAACGGGCCGGGGCGAACCTGGTTTCGGCGAAGCGCGGTCAGCGGGGCGAACCCGAATACTGCGCGACCCCGCCGGCCGGGGCGAACTCGAATTCCGCGTGGCGCGGCCGGCCGGGATTGATCTTGACAGGACGGAAAGCCCGGCATATACTCGATAGATTCCAAATCCACAGTTCGAACAAGCATACTCCTCACGGAAAGCATAGGAAAGATACCCCGCAATGGATCCAAGACGACACGAAAGACTGTCCAAGCTCCTCTCCCTGATACTCCGACACAAGCCCGAAAGATTCTCCATCGTCCTCGATGAACGGGGATACGCGCTGATCGACGAAATCGTCGAGGCCGTCCAGGAGAAGTTCGACGATCTGACACGGGATGAAATCCTGGAGATCGCCGACGGCGCCGAGAAGCGAAGGTTTGAGGTGGACGAGGAACGCATCCGCGCCCGCTACGGACACAGTTTTCCCGTCGACCTTGGCCTTTCTCCCGCGGATCCCCCGGAGTTTCTCTACTACGCGACGGTGCCCGCGCGCGCTTCGGTCATTGCCAACGGCGGCCTGCAGCCAAGCGACCGGCAGTACGTCCACCTGTCCCTCTCCGAAGAGACCGCCGAGCAGGTGGCCAGGAACCAGACGGAGACGCCCGTCGTCTTTCGCATCAAGGCCTGGGAGGCCACCGAGGTCGGCGTGAGCTTCTACGATCGCTCGCCGGTCATGCTGACGACGGGTGTTCCCTCCGAGTTTATCGACGTACTGAAGGAGGCCCCGCCTCCGCCCGCCGCCTTTGGCCGACGGAAGCGGAAGGCCCCGCCGCGCAGATAGCATGCGCCGCCTCGTCCTGCCCTTCCTGGGTCTGCTGCTCGCCATCAGCCTGCTGTTGTTCGACCTGACCATACTCTGGTCGGGACGCACGGCTATCCGCCCCGTGATGCAGAAAGGGGTCGCCGTGGGGATTTTCAAGGCCTCGGAGGGGATGTCCTACTACAAGTCCTCCTTGGACGAAATCGCCGCCCTGGGCGCATCCCACCTCTCCGTTCCCGTCTTCTTCCTGCAGGATTCCGTACATTCCGTCACCCATTTCTCCCGGCCGTCGGACGGCGCCACGCCTGAACAGCACGATCGCGTGGTGCGGGAGGTCATCGACTACGGGCACCGGCTGGGACTGAAAGTCATGCTGACGCCCATCGTCAACATAGACCGCCCCCGGAAGAAGGAATGGCGCGGGGTCATAGCCCCCCTCGACTGGGACGCGTGGTTCGATAGTTACCGCGGATTCGTCCGGCGTTACGCCCGGCTGGCCGCGGAAATGGACGTGGAGTACCTGAGCGTGGGCACCGAGCTCGTATCGTCCGAAGGGTTTACCGGGCATTGGCGCGAGATCATCGCCGAAGTGCGGGGAATCTACCCCGGGCAACTCACCTATTCGGCGAACTGGGACCGGTATGATCAGGTCGCTTTCTGGGATGATCTCGACTACATGGGCATCTCGGCTTACTATGAGCTATCGGACTCGGAGGATCCCGCCGTGGAAGAACTGGTCTCCGCCTGGAGGCCGGTCAAGGCAGGGTTGCTGCGCTGGCAGGCCCGGTGGAACAAACCCCTGCTGTTCACGGAAATCGGCTACATGAGCCAGGATGGCGTCGCGGGTCATCCCTGGAACTACGTGTCGACGGAGCCCCTGGACCTGGAGGCGCAGCGGAGGTGCTACGAGGCCTTGCGACTGGCCTGGGAAGGCGAAGACCGGTTCGCGGGCCTGTATCTGTGGATATGGGAACCGGACAAACGGGGAAGGGAGGACCGGGGTTACAATTTCGCGGGCAAGCCCGCGGAAGGGGTCGTCCGCGATTGGTACCACAGTCTTCCCGACAATGCGAACGTCCTGGATTACGCCGTTAACGGCATGGAACGCTTTCTGCGATCCCTGCGGCAGGGGTTGTAAGCCAGACGCGCCGCGCTGGAGCGTCGGGACGCCGCCGGACCTGCTAACCGGACACGGGCGCCGCGTGACCACCGTAGCCGAGGATTTCCACGTCCCGGTGCAGGCGTTCCAGCACCCTGGACCGCACCTCTTCGAACATCTCCCGGGTCAGGAAATGCACGCCGGGCAGGTCGCCCTTGGGCTGACCGACGAAGACGTCGGACGGCATATCGTATTCGTCCGGGGTGATTCCCTGTTTCTGCTCGAGGGCGAAACCCAGGATGTGGGCCCGGTAGGTGGCGGCCAGCACCCGCTCGGCCGAGAAGGCAACCCCGAAAACGGACTCTATGCCTTCGCTGACCTGGTCCGGTGGGGCCATGGTGAACAGGCATCCCCCGTGCAGGTCCTTGTTCACCATCTTCCAGCCTTCCTCGGTGATGTTATGGACCCAGTAGTCCGCCGACTCGGGCTTGCAGTCCGGATCCATCACGTACAGCAGGAAGGTGCGCATGGACATGTGGCCGCCCGCGACGGCGAAGGGGTAGCCCGGATTGGTCTGTCCCAGGTAAGCGGAGAACTCGACCCCCTTGGCATGCATGGCGAAGGCCTCGCCGCCGATCTCGTCGGCGATCATCCGGACGCCTTTCCCGAAGAGGGGCTCGCGGCCGTAGGCGATCTCTTCCTTGAGACGGCGCGCGCCCTCCGCGTCCCCGAAGGTGACGCCGCCCGCGACGGTGCCGTTGCCCCGGGCATTGTAATCCATCAGGAAGGACAGCACCACGTTGACCGAAATGGTATCGAACCCCAGGTCGTCGTCGAGCCGGGCCAGTTCCAGGTTGGCGTGGGGGTCCAGGATGCCGAGATTGGCGCCGGAAAGCTCCATGGGTTCGAACTCGAACCGGCCCAGATAGTCCCCGTGGTTCTTCCGGGCCTGGCGCCAGTCGGGGTCCTTGCCGCCTTCCGGCACGTCGTAGAAATCCTGGTGGCAGGAGATCTGGCAGCCGAAGCACTGTTTGTCGATGACGATGAAATCCTCCGACTCCCGCATGGTCTCCAGGTGCACGGGTACGGCCACGTTTTCGCCCGGCGGCGTGAAGTTCCTGAAGGGCAGTACGCCGAATCCGTCGAGGATCTTGCTGTTCTTGCCCGTGCCGCCCAGACCTTCGCGGTTGTGCGGATGGCGGTACCCCCGGCTCTGTTCGCCCCGGCCGATCTCGTTGTTGATGGCCTTCAGCCGGGCGTCGCCCTTCCGGTAGTAATCCTTTGGCGCCTCGGCGACGATGCCGATGATGTTCTTGGAGCCCAGGACCGATCCCATGCCGAGCCGCCCGGCGAAACGCCACTTGTCCTCGCCGCTCATCAACTGTTCCTGCGTCGTGCCCACCACGGCGGCGTACCAGACCGTCTCCCAGTGCTCCCCGGCCGGACCGAGGACGGCGAAATGGGCCGGGAACTGCTTGTTGGCGTCGTCGTTGTAGCGATCGTTCAGGTAGACCATCTTGTCCCGGACCCGCGCGCCGACCAGGTGTGCGGGAGCGTCGATAAGGGATATGCGGGGACCGTTTTCGGTCTGTTTGATCTCGAGTATGCTCGGAACGGCGGCGCGCCCGGTAAGAATCAGGTCGCCGATGCCGGTGTAGGAGAACTTGCGTCCGAAACTGCCGCTCATGGCCGACCACACGGGCATGGGCATGCCCGCACGGGTGCGCTTCAACGGGGAATATCCCGAGAAATACGCCCGCAGTCCGGTCATGAACTGCGTACCGGTGAAGCAGCCTGAATTGATGACCAGGGGGGCATCCGGGGCGAAGGGATCGCTCACCTCGTATTCGGCGAGTATCTTGAACGACCGGCCTATTCCCCCCAGAAAGTCCATGTCGTCCCGAACCTTCAGTTCTTCGTTACGGACTTCGCGGCCACCTGAGACGTCGTATTCGATCCGCGTATAGCAAAAATCGGTCACGTCTCCCGGCGTGCCGTTCGCTGGCTTCAGCACGATCTCCCCCTCGCTGTTTTACGGGCAATTGTTACCAGTGTAATCGTTTTGGAATCAGACGGGGCGCCGGATTAGCCCTGCGGTCCGTTGGAACGGGACCGCG
Organism: Gemmatimonadota bacterium; assembly: GCA_026706345.1. NCBI lineage: Bacteria > Pseudomonadati > Gemmatimonadota > Gemmatimonadota bacterium. The sequence goes on from JAPOYX010000014.1 coordinate 41,340, forward strand.
TGCGCATGTTCGGCGCAATCTACAGGCACAATCCACAATCGAAAGCGCGAACACCATGGTACGGTCCCGTATAATATACAGGAATGCACGCGCGAAAACAGCAATAATCCCGGCGGGACAATGGCGGTTGACAAAACCCCCGCTTTTCAATTAGAATAACTCCAGGAACAACTCCATCCCTCCTCGAATTCACCACCCCGAACCCTGCGTAGCCGAGGCCATCGATGACCGACCTTTCCCAGCAGACCGAACCCGCGATCGAAGTCCCCCGGATCGTGGACGATGAACAGATCCAGTTCTACGTGGACAACGGCTATCTCGTCGTCCCCGACCTGATGACCGCCGGGGAGCTCCAGGAATTGAAGGACGACCTGGTGGACGTGGCGCGGGGCAAGTATCCCTGCAGGGGACTCGATCCACCTGGTCCGGACGACACCGACGATGACGTGCTGCAGCGCATCCTGTGCATACACCAGCCGCACTTCGTCAGCCAGGTGATCGAGAAATACGTGCGCCATCCGAAGATCTGCGGCGTGCTGAGCCAGATCACCGCGGCCCACCTGCCCTATTGGGACGGGAGCGTCAAGTGCATGCAGTCCATGTACTTCATCAAGCCGCCCCGGTTCCAGGGCCAGGCCTGGCACCAGGACGAGATCTTCATCCCCACGCGCGACCGGTCGCTGATCGGCGCGTGGATCGCCGTGGACGACGCCACGATAGAAAACGGATGCCTGTACGTCATACCCGGTTCCCATCGCAATGGCTACCTCTATCCCCAGCGCGCGCACGAGAACCCCGACGAGTTCGATTTCGCCCCCGAGAGTCACGGCTTCGACGAGTCGGTGGAAGTGCCGGTCGAAGTGCGTGCCGGGGCCCTGGTATTCTTCAACGGCTATCTCCTGCATCGGTCCTACAAGAACCGGAGCGAACAGACTCGCCGCGTGCTGGTCAACCACTACTGCAACGCGTGGAGCCTCCTGCCGTGGGGCATAGAGGAGGGCGAGCGTCCCGCCACGGCCGACCGGCGCACGATCGTTCCGGTTTCCGGCACCGACCCCTACGCCTGGAAGGGCTACGAACCCACGCAGGACAAGATCTGGATCCGCAACTGCAAGGCGGCGGATGAGATGAGGGAAGAGGCGCACTAGGGGCTCGCGGCGTTCACTCCCTGACCGCCGCGAATCCGATGATGGGTGGCGCCGCCATGAATTCGTCCCAGAACCCGTTGTTCCGCTCGGACGGATCCAACTGCGGGTCGACCCAGTGAAAACCGGCAAAGCCGGCTTCTTCGAAGGCGCGGCGATAGGTTTCCGGCGAGAGGTAGTAGTTGTTGAACTCGAACCGCGAGCCGTCGTCGTTCGTGAACCGGTAGACGATAGGGTCGCCTTCGGACGGCGCTGCCCCGGACTGCGTACTCTCGGTTAGCGTGCCTTCGGTCGGCGTCTCGGCCCTCCTGATGTACGCCTTTTCGAATCCGTATCGGGCGTATGAGACCGTTCCGCCGGGCGCGCTCAGGACGTTGTCGTTGAACCCCACGAACCGCCCGCCCGGTTTCAGCGCGCCGTAGGCCGCCCGGACGAAGCGAAGGAGTTCGTTCGCGTCGCGGGCGTAGTTCAGCAGGTACATGGCCACGACGAGATCGACGGGCTCGTCCAGGACCAGGGCCGCCGCGTCCCGGTTCAGATACCGGCAACCCGTGGGGCGCGTGCGTTCCTCGGCCTCTGCCAGCCGGATCATTTCGGCCGAGACGTCGACACCGAGCACCTCCCCGGCGCCGGCGAGCTTCAGCTTGCGCGTGTAGAATCCCTCGCCGCAGGCCAGTCGAGCGCCTTCATCCCGCCGATGTCCCCGAGCGTTTCAAAAAGCGTGTATTCTTCGATGTAACTACGAAACGACAGTTGCTTGGAGTCTTTGTAGGCCCCGGCGATGGCATCGTATTCGGATTCGGCTGGTTGCGTCATTGGGGCATCTTAGTGGTG